>DASUUL010000142.1:0-4381 GCA_036374115.1 Acidimicrobiia bacterium
GGGCTCGGGCGGGCGTGCGCCCTCGCGTTCGGCGAGGCGGGGGCCAGCGTGCTCGTCGCCGACGTCGACCCCGACGGCGGTGGCGAGACCGTCGCCCGGATCGACGGGCCGGCGGAGTTCCTGCGCGTCGACGCCACCCGCCCCGAGGACGTCGAGGCCATGGTGGCGCACGCGGTGGACACGTTCGGCCGCCTCGACTTCGCCGTCAACAACGCCGGGATGACGGGCGTCAACGCCCCGACGGCCGAGTACACGCTCGACGACTGGAACCGCGCGATCGCCCTCAATCTCACCGGCGTCTTCCTGTGCCTCAAGTACGAGATCCCGGCGATGCTGGCGACGGGTGGTGGCGCCATCGTCAACATGGCGTCGGGCGCCGGCCTCGTCGGGTTCCCCGGCCTCCCCGCATACGTCGCCAGCAAGCACGGAGTCGTCGGGCTCACGAAGGCGGCTGCGCTCGAATACGTGAAGTCGGGTGTGCGCATCAACGCGGTGTGCCCGGGCAGCACGCGCACCCCGATGCTCGAGGGCTTCATGGGGGGCAACGAGGCGATCGAGAAGGCGATGACCGCGGGCGTGCCGCTGGGGCGGCTGGGCCGGCCCGAGGAGATCGCCGCCGCCGTCGTGTGGCTGTGCTCCGACGCCGCCTCGTTCGTGGTCGGCCACGCGATGGCCGTCGACGGCGGCTCCGTCATCCAGTAACCGGCCGGCGCGGCTACAGCAGCCCCTGTCACGAACCTGCGCGTCCGCCGCGCTGGAAGTGGCGCGAAGAGCGCGCAGGTTCGTGGCACGGAGAGGTCGAGGTCGGTCAGTCGCTCGGTGGGGCCGTGCAGGGCTCGGCGTCGCAGACGTCGACGAGCTCGCCGTCGGGGGCGAGGAACTCGGCCTTCTGGCGGCGGGCGGCCCGGGCGCTGCGCGGATCCCCGTGCGGGTCCTCGCCCTCCCTCGGCGCGACGTTGCCGGGAGGTGGCGGCGGCGCGCCGCTGTCCCACACCACGATGGCGGACCCGCCGTAGGGGAACTCGTCGATGGTGCACACGCCCCAGAGCGGCTTCGCGTCGGGCGAGCGGCTCTTGCGGATCGCAGGTCGCGCGCTGCACGCGCCGATCGTCCGCGCCTGCACCTCGGTGGCGACGTTGGCGACCTGGTGGTCGCCGTACGCCTTGTGCAGGAGCACCGTGTGCTCGGGTGTGCCCGGATAGGGATCGTCGGTGAGGTGCTGCGCGTATCCGTTCGCCTCTCCGCGGTCCCAGAGCATCTGGATGAGCGCGATGCCGAGGCTCCGGTCGTGCTCGTCGGGATAGGCGGGGTCGAGGAGGTCCTCGTACACGTCGAAGTCGACGCTGCGGTGGAGCAGGGTGCTGTAGTTCATCGCGGGCACGCCGAGCACGGCTCGCTCCCAATCGGTCGCCACCGCGGTGGCGATGCCGCCCATGATCCCGCCCTGGCTGTTGCCGTCGTAGAAGAGCTCGGCGCGGTCGATGACCGACTCGCCGTCGGCGCCCTCGAAGGCGGGGTCGGCAGCGAGCCCGTCCTCGTGGATCATCAACCGCCCGAGGAAGAGGGTGTTGAGGACACCCTGCTGGAGCCGGTCGGCGAGTGACGGGAACCGGCCGAGCTCGGCGAGGATGGCGGCGGCGTTGCCGACGTCTTCTTCCGACATGCCGATCCACTTCGTGGCACAGAACACGAACCCGTGCTCGTCGGCCATCGCCACGACGTTGCCGGCGTCGACCTCCTCCTGGCTCCCGAGCAGCCCGTGCCCGTAGATCGACGGCCGGGCGGGGCGGGCGGCGCCGTCGGCGGCGAAGGCCGCGTCCGGGACGACGCAGCGGAAGTCGGCCGTGTACTCGCCGTTGACCGCGGGCAGGCCGCCGGAGCCGCTGTTGAAGCGGCTGCCGGGCTCGCCTGCCCCGGTGAGATACAGCGGCACCTGGAACGTCCCGTCGACGATCCGCGCGAGCCCCTCGTCGTCGGGCTCCTCCACGCCGGTGACGGCGAACGTGGGGGCGGCGTCGCCGAGGGCGGCGAAGGCGTCGTCGCGAATGTGCAGCAGCCGTTCCGAGAGGTTGCGCTGGCTCGCCACCGTGAAGTCCCACGCGAGGTAGAGCTCGTCGCGCTCCACGCCGGCGTCGTCGAGGGTGGCGAAGAGCTCCTCCATGTGCTCCCGGCGGCTCTCGAGGGTCTCGTCGTCGGTACCGATGTCGTCGCGGTAGACGCGGAACGCGTCGGGCGCCGGGATCGCCTGCCCCCGGGCGTCGCGTAGGTCGCGGAGGGCGACGACATACCGGTGCCCTTCGAGGAGGTTCACCGCCGGGCGCACGATGACGGGACGGTCGGCGGGATCGTCGATCGACTGGTCGAGCTCCGCCCAGTACGGCACCTTCCTGCCGGTCTCGGCGTCGAGCAGCACGATGGGCGCGTCGTCTCGGCGTGACCCGCCGATGTCGGTGGAGGGCGCCGCGCCGCTCTCGTCGAGATCGACGCCCGGCACGTACGTGATCACGGGCGAGCCGGGGCTGAAGCCGTCGTTTCGGTTCCACTCCGCCGGGTCCATGACCACGCCGTCCACGTTCACGGGCATCGCGCTCGCGGCGAAGTCGACGCGCCGGCCGGTATCGGTGCTGTCGTCCGCGACGGTGAACCAGTCGTTCGGGAACGGGTACAGGCACTTGCGGGCGTCGAGGAAGTCGCATCCCGGTGTGATCTCGACGGCCGTGTCGACGACGTCGGTCGGCTCGTCGCCGGCCTCCCCGAACGCAGCGGTGGCCGCGAGCAGCGCCACCGCGGCGGCGACGCGGGTCAGATGGCGTCCCACACCATCTCGCTGCCCCTTGGCTCGCTGCCCCTTGGCTCGCTGCCCCTTGGCTCGCTGCCCCTCGGCTCGTTCGGCCTTGGGTCGCCGGTCCCGGGGGCGTCGCCCAGCATCTCGGCCGGGTTGCGCTTGTTGATGTGGCCGATGAGGCCGTTGTAGATGCCGTAGCCGCACAGCTCGCGCAGCCGAGGTGAGAACCCCGCCGCGATCTCGCGGGGGATACCGAGCTGCTGGTTCTCCTGCTGGCGGATGAACCCCGCGCAATAGTTCATCGCGATGCCGACGCGGCGATCGTCGGTGGTGTTGGCGCCGCCGCCGTGCCAGAGGCTCCCGTGCCACACCAGCACGCTGCCCTTGGGCATCTCGGCGGCGACGCTGTCGTAGGGCTTGCCGTAGTCGGGGGAGTGGTCACGCAGGTGCGAGCCGGGGATCACGCGGGTCGCGCCGTTGGCCTCGGTGAAGTCGGTGAGCGCCCACATCGTGTTGCACACGGTGGGGACGTGCGGCTTCTCGAGCGGGATCAGCTGGTCGTCGGCGTGGATGGGTTGGGCGATCTCACCGGGATCGATGCCGATCGACGACAGCGACGACACCAGGCAACCCCGGTCGAGCACCCGTTCCACGACCGGGAGCACGTGGGGATGCACGGGGACCGCCTCGTAGAGCCTTCCGAGCGCGAGCAGGTTGTAGATGCGGACGGTCCTGGCGCCCTCGAAGCTGTTGTCGGACGGCTTGACGTCGTAGAGACGCTCGAGGCGCACCAGATCGGCCGCGAGCGCGTCGACCAGGTCGGCTTCGACGACCCGCTCGAGAATCGTGTAGCCGTCGCGCGCGATGCGCTCGGAGTGCGCCCCCGGATCCCCCACTGCCGGCACGCCGCCACCCTAGCCAGCCGTTCTCGCTCCCCGTCGTCGCGGCGGTAGCTTCGGGCATGGCTCTCTACGCGCTCGGTGACGCCGAGCCCGACATCGCGCCGTCGGCGTTCGTGCACCCGCAGGCCACCGTGATCGGAAATGTCACGATCGGGCCGGAGTCGACCATCTGGCCCCAGGCGGTGCTGCGCGGCGATTACGGCCGGATCACGGTGGGCGCGCGGACGTCGATCCAGGACGGCGCGGTCATCCACTGCACGGCCGAGCTCGACACGGTGATCGGCGACGACTGCGTCATCGGCCACCTCGCACACATGGAGTCGTGTGTGATCGAGAGTGGCGCCCTCGTCGGCACCGGGTCCGTCGTGCTCCACCGAGCCGTCGTGCGGTCGGGCGCGCTGGTGGGGGCGGCCGCGCTCGTCCCGAACGGCATGGAGGTGCCCTCGGGGGCGATGGCGCTGGGCGTGCCCGCGAAGGTCCGGCCCGACGCGGTGACGCCCGAGTCGATCAGCGTCAACGTCACCGGCTACGTCCAGAACGGCAAGCGCTACCTCGACGAGCTCCGCCGGCTGGACTGACCGCCCTCGTCGCGCTCGCCCCGCTGGTTGCTCGTCGGCTCCGGCTCCGACCGGTACAGGTCGGGCTCGAGATAGATCACGCGGGCGATCGGCACGGCCGCCCGGATCCGGGCCTC
>DASUUL010000143.1:0-8337 GCA_036374115.1 Acidimicrobiia bacterium
GAGCGGCGCCGGCATGAGGATGGCGTCGGCCGGCGTGACCCGGTGGGCGGCGGCCATCGCCCGGGCCTTGCAGGCGAGACCCCGCTGGGTGTGGAGGGCGGCCTTGGGGCCGCCGGTCGAGCCCGACGTGAACAGCACCACCGCGAGGTCGCTCGGGCGCGCCGCCGATCGCGTGACGGGCGCGCCCGCGCCCTCCAACAGCTTCGGGAACGTCGCCGCCGGGCCGCGCAGGTCCTCGGGCGCGAGCCAGACGCGTGGATCGAGCACCGCGAGCATGCGCTCGACGTCGGCCGGACCCGCCTGGTGGTGGATGGGCCCCGCGATCGCGCCCAGCCGCCAGCACGCCCGGTAGAGGAGGACAGCCTCGTGCCAGTTCGGCGACTGCCACGCGACGACGTCTCGCCGGCGCACCCCGGCCGCGCGCAGGCCGCCGGCGAGCGCCGCGACGCGCTTCTCGACGGCGGCACCGTCGAGTCGCACCCCGGCGCTGTCGTCGACGAGGAGGTCACCACCCGCCCGCGCCGTCGCCTCCGTGACGAGGGTGTCGAGCGATGCCACGTCCCACGGCCCCCCCGCCGCCCGGTACTCGCGCGCCCGCGGGTGCGCGTACGTGGGCCGGAGGGTCATCAGGTCATCGGAGGGGGTTGCGCCACCCCGGCGACACGGTGGTCTTGCCCCGCACCACCTGGGACCCCACGAAGTTGCGCTGGATCTCGACGGTGCCGGCGCCGATGCAGAGGCCCCGGATGTCGCGGTAGGCGCGCTCGACGGGGTACTCCCGGCTGTACCCGTAGCCGCCGAGCAGCTGGATGGCCTCGTCGCAGACGAACTTCGCCGCCAGGTTGGCGGCCGACTTCGCCATGGCCGTCTCGAGCGCGGGCGGCGTGCCGTGCGCCCCGGCGAGGTGCACCGCCCGCTGGAGCAGGAGCCTTGCACCCTCGAGCTGCGTCGCCATGTCGGCGACCTTCCACTGCAGCCCCTGGAGCTCGGCGAGCGGGCGACCGCCCACGACCCGCTCGTTGATGTAACGCACCGCGTACTCGAGCGCGCCCTGGGCGGCGCCGACGCACATGGCGGCGTTGCCGCAGCGCTCGTGGTTGATGTGCGCGATGAGCGTCTTGAACGAATCGCTGTCGCCGGGGTCACCGGCCAACAGCACGTCTTCCGGTGCGACGTAGACCTCGTCGAAGGCGAGCTCGGCCTCGCTCGTGCCGCGCAGGCCCATCTTCACGTGCGTTCCCGCCATCGTCACGCCCTCGGCCTGGAGGTCGACGACCACGGCGCCGATCCCCTTCGACCCCTCACTGCCGGGGAAGCGACACCACACCAGGCACGCCACCGCCTTGTGCCCGCCGGTGACGTAGTTCTTGTACGCGTCGAGGCGGTACCCGTCGCCGTCAGGTGTGAGGCGGGCGCGCATGTGGTTGACGGCGGATCCGGCCTCCGTCTCGCTGATGCCGATGCAGAACAGGCCCTCACCCGACGCCGCCACCGGCAGCCAGCGCTCCTTGAGCGCGTCGCTCCCGAGGTGCTCGATCGCTCGGGGCGGGCCGTTGAAGATCAGCTGGGCGAGGATGGCGCTCGAGACGTCGACGCGGGCGAGCTCTTCGAGCACGATCGCCGCCTCCACGTCGCCCATGCCCATGCCGCCGTAACGCTCGCCGATCGTGATGCCGAACAGCTCGGCCTTGCGCAGGGCGTCCCACGAGCCCTGGGGGAACTCCTCGGTCTCGTCCCAATGGCGCGCGTTCGGCAGGAGCTCGCGCTCGGCGACGTCGCGGGCGAGCTTGCGCAGGGCCTGCTGGTCGTCGCTCTCGGCGAAGGGGTCGACGCCCAACGCCGCCGGTGTGCCCACGCGCCAGAGGTTACGACAACCGGGCTGCAGACTGACACTCCCGTCAGGTCCCGGGCCGGGACGGAGGGCGGTACCCTGAGGTGACCGCGCGCACGAGGGCGCGACCAGAGGGGGAGCGAGCATGCAGGAGCGCGACAAGCTCTACATCGACGGGGCCTGGGTGCCCTCGACGGGCAGCGACACGCACGACGTGATCAACGCCACCACCGAAGAGGTCATCGGCCGCATTCCCGAAGGCACGCCCGAAGACGTCGACCGGGCCGTGGCCGCGGCCAAGGCGGCGTTCCCCGGGTGGGCGGCGTCGTCGGTCGACGACCGGGTGAAGTACGTCCAGCAGCTCGGCGAGGCGCTGCAGTCGCGCACCGAGGAGATCGCCGAGCTGATCAGCTCCGAGGTCGGGACGCCCCTGATGATCTCCCAGATCGCGCAGGCGGGCCTGCCGGCGATGATGGCGAGCTCGTACGTGCAGATCGCCCAGGAGTTCCCCTGGGAGGAGCAGATCGGCAACTCCACCGTCGTGCGCGAGCCGGTCGGGGTGGTGGGTTGCATCACGCCGTGGAACTACCCGCTGCACCAGGTGATCGCCAAGGTCGCGCCCGCGCTCACCGCCGGGTGCACGATCGTGCTCAAGCCGAGCGAGGTCGCGCCGCTCACCGCGTTCGTGCTCGCCGAGATCTTCGACGACATGGGCCTCCCCAAGGGCGTGTTCAACCTCGTGTCCGGGAAGGGCACGGTCGTCGGCGAGGCGCTCGTGACCCACCCCGACGTCGCGATGATCTCCTTCACCGGTTCCACCCGCGCCGGGAAGCGCATCATGGAGCTGGCGTCCCAGCAGGTGAAGCCGGTGGCCCTCGAGCTCGGCGGCAAGTCGCCCTTCCTCGTGCTCGAAGACGCCCCCGCCGACGAGGCGGTCAAGGCCGGGCTGAGCTCGTGCTACCTCAACGGTGGCCAGACCTGCATCGCGTGGACGCGCATGCTCGTGCCCGCCAGCCGCAAGGACGAGTTCGTCGCCGCCGCCAAGGCCGAGGCGGAGCGGTTCCAGCCCGGCGACCCGCTCGAGGCGGGGACCAAGCTCGGGCCCATGGTGTCGGAGACCCAGCGGGACCGGGTGCGCAGCTACATCGAGAAGGGCATCGAGGAGGGTGCCACGCTCGTGACCGGCGGAGCCGAGCCGCCCGAAGGCCTCGACCGCGGCTACTTCGTGCGCCCCACCGTCTTCGCCGACGTGACCAACGACATGACGATCGCCCAGGAGGAGATCTTCGGGCCGGTCCTGTCGATCATCACGTACGACGACGAGGACGACGCCGTCCGGATCGCCAACGACACCCGCTACGGCCTCCACGCCGGCGTGTACGGCGGCGACAAGGAGCATGCCAAGGCCGTGGGGCGCCGGATCGAAGCCGGTCAGGTCGACATCAACGGGCAGGCCTTCAACCCCCTCGCCCCCTTCGGCGGCTACAAGCAGTCGGGTATCGGCCGCGAGTACGGTCGTTACGGCCTCGAGGAGTTCCTCCAGGTCAAGTCGCTCCAGAGCTCGTAGCGCCAACGGCCGCCGCCTCGGCTTCGGAGCTCGCGCGCCGCCACCCCTCGCCGCCCCTTCTCATGCGGCGCGGAGCGAGCCTGACTACCGTGTCAGGTATGGCCGCCACCGACGAAGTGCCCCTCGCCGACATCCCGACGAAGCTCGACTGGTCGACGACGCAGCCGTACCCGGCATGGGCGGCAGCGCGGGCGAAGTGCCCCGTCCTCCACTTCGAGGAGGGGAGCGCCGACGGCGGTGAGGGCTACCAGATCACCCGGTTCGCCGACGCCGAGGCGGCGTTGCGCGACTGGAAGACGTTCTCGTCGTCGATCAACGCCCGCCACATCGGCCAGTACATGGGCGAGCTCATCCTGGCCATGGACGGGCAGGAGCACCGCGCCTACCGCAACCTCGTCGCGCACGCGTTCCGTGCGTCCGCGCTCGAGCGCTGGGACGGAGAGCTCGTCGCGCCCACGATCAACCGCCTCGTCGACGACATCGCGCCGCGCGGCCGCGCCGACCTCGTCGACGCGATCACGAGCAAGTACCCGGTCCAGGTCATCTGCGGGCTCGTCGGTGTGCCGCTCGACGACAGTGCCCGGTTCCACCAGTGGGCCGAGGAGATCAACACTGGCCCGCTCGACCCGCCGCGCGGGATGGCCGCGTCGCAGGCGATGCGCGACTACCTCACGCCGATCGTCGAGGACCGGCGGCGCGAGCCGAGGGACGACCTCATCAGCGACCTCGTGACCGCCGAGATCGACGGCCACCAGCTCACCGACGAGAAGATCTACGGCGTCCTCCGCCTCCTCCTCCCGGCCGGCGCGGAGACGACCTTCCGGGTGATGGGGAACGCGCTCGTCGCGCTGCTCACGCATCCCGACGAGCTCCGGTGCGTCGTCGCCGACCGTGAGCTGATCCCGGCGGTGATCGAGGAGACGCTGCGGTGGGAGACGTCGGTCACGCAGGTGAGCCGGGTCACGACCCGCGCCGTGGAGGTCGCCGGGTGCCCGATCCCCGCGGGCGCCTCCGTGGGTGTGGTCACCGGGTCGGCGAACCGCGACGAGGCCCGGTACGACGATCCCGGCGAATGGCGTCTCGACCGTCCGCCGGCACCCCATCTGGCGTTCGGGACCGGCCCGCACCAGTGCCTCGGCATGCACCTGGCTCGCCTCGAGCTGCGTACGGGACTGAACACGATCCTCGACCGGCTCCCGAACCTGCGCCTCGACCCCGACGCGCCCGCGACCGTGATCGAGGGCTACGCCTTCCGCGGCCCGACATCGTTGCCGGTGGTGTTCGACGCTTCGTGATCGCCGATGCCGAGGCGTTTCTCGAGGCACACGCTCAGGGGCGAGTCCTTCCAGTGGCCGTAGCTCGGGATGCGGTGATAGCCGTGTGACTCGTAGAGCGCGAGGGCCTCGGGTTGGCGGATCCCCGTCTCGAGGATGATGGTGCAATAGCCGAGCCGGCGGGCCTGCGCTTCGACCGCGCCCAGGAGCACGCGCCCGACGCCCGACCGGCGCGCCTCCGGTGCCACGTACATGCGCTTGATCTCGCCGGTGTCGTCGTCGTGACGGCGGAGACCGATGCACCCGACCGGGCGTCCCTCGATGCGCGCCAGCAGGAACGTGCCGCCGCTCGGGCGGGACAGCTCCGCGGGCCCGACCGCGGGCTCCGCGTCGTCGCCGCCGTCGTGGTAGCGGCCCCGCATCTCGTCGCCGAGCGCGGCGGCGAGCATCTCGCCCTCCGGGTGGTCGAGGCGCGCCGGCTCGACGGTGATGAGCGGATTGCTCAGAACCCGTCTCCGAACATCGCCATCCACTGCTCCGGTGTGCGCGGCCGGAAGACGTAGTTGCGGGCGCGGGTGTCGCCCATGGTCGCCGACGGCTCGGGCGAGTAGAGGTGCCCCGGATAGAGGACGGTGTCGTCGGGAACGGTCGCGAGCCGCTGCGTGAGGCTCTCGTATAGGGCCGCGGGGTCCCCCCCGGGCAGGTCGGTGCGGCCGCAGCCCTCGAGGAAGAGCGTGTCGCCGGCGACGAGGCGCCCGTCGACGAGGAAGCACTGGCTCCCGGGCGTGTGCCCGGGCGTGTGCAGCAGGCGGATCGGCACGTCGCCGACCGTGACGGTGTCGCCGCTGTCGTGGAGGGTGAGATCGGAGTCGGACACCCCGGTGGCGCGCTTCACCCATTCCGCCTCGTCGCGCTGGACGTGCACGGTCGCGGCGACGTCCTCGAGTGCGAGCAGCTCACGTAGGCCCTCGATGGCGTAACCCATCATGTCGCCGCCGACGTGGTCGGGATGCCAGTGGGTCGCGAGCACGCCGGTGAGCCGGTAGCCGTCGGCACCGAGCAGGTCGACGAGCTCGTTCACTCCGTACGCCGGGTCGACGGCGACCGCTTCCTTCTTCTCGGCGTCGCCGATCAGGTAGACGAAGTTGACCATCTGACGGGCGAGCGCATCCGAGCGGGCGAAGTCGCGCCCGGCCAGCAGCTGCTCGAAGTACAGGCGATCGGCCATGGCCCTCGACACTAACGTGACCCCGTCTCGCCTGTGCACGCAGCGGTCGCCGAGTCGGTCCTACTGCACAAACAGTGACGGGCTCGTAGGCTTCGCGCATGACCGCCACCGGGAACGGCAAGCGCATCGACTACCGCACCTGCCCGCTGTGCGAGGCGACGTGCGGGCTGGAGCTCCATCTCGAGGGTCGCGAGATCTCCCTCGTGCGGGGCGACCGCGACGACGTGTTCAGCCACGGGTATCTCTGCCCGAAGGGCACCGCGCTCAAGGGCCTCGAGGCCGACCCGGACCGGCTGCGCGCCCCGCAGGTCCGGCGGGGCGACTCCTGGAGCGAGGTGGGCTGGGACGACGCCTTCTCCGAGGTGGCCCGCGGTCTCGAACCCATCCTCGACGAGCTGGGGCGCGACGCGGTGGGCGTGTACCTCGGCAATCCGTCGGTCCACACCCTCGCCGGCCCGCTCTACGGACGCGTGCTGCTCCAGGCGCTCGGCACCGGCAACATCTTCTCCGCCAGCACCGTCGACCAGATGCCCAAGCAGGTCTCGTCGGCGCTGATGTTCGGCACCGCGCTCAGCATCCCGGTCCCCGACGTCGACCGCACCGACTACCTCTTGATCCTCGGGGCCAACCCGTTCGCCTCCAACGGCAGCCTCATGACCGCGCCCGACATCCCGGGTCGCCTGCGCGCGCTGCGGGCACGGGGCGGCAAGTTCGTGGTGGTCGACCCGCGACGCTCGAAGACGGCCGAGGAGGCCGACGAGCACCTCTTCATCCGGCCCGGCACCGATGCGCATTTCCTCTTCGCCGTCGTCCGGACACTCTTCGAGGAGGGCCTCGCCACGCCCGGGCGTCTCGCCGAGCACGTCGACGGCATCGACGAGGTGACCCGGCTCGCCCGCGCGTTCACCCCCGAGGCGGTTGCACCCGTCTGTGGCATCGACCCCACGGTGATTCGGCGCACCGCTCGTGAGCTCGCGAACGCTTCCCGCGCCGCCGTCTACGCGCGCATCGGCACGTGCACGCAGGAGTTCGGCACCCTCGCGAGCTGGCTCGTCGACGTGTGCAACGTGATCACCGGCAACCTCGACCGTGAGGGCGGTGCGATGTTCGCCCGCCCGGCCACCGGGGGCGCCAACACCGCCGGCCGGCCCGGCCGGGGACGAGGCGTGCGGTTCGGACGCCGCCACAGCCGCGTGCGCGGGCTCCCCGAGCGCTTCGGCGAGCTCCCGGTGGTCTGCCTCGCCGAGGAGATCGAGACGCCGGGCCCCGGCCGGATCCGGGCACTCGTGACCCTCGCCGGCAACCCCGTGCTCTCGACACCCGACAGCGCCCGCCTGGACCGGGCGCTGGCGTCGCTCGACTTCATGGTCAGCGTCGACATCTACCGCAACGAGACGACTCGCCACGCCAACGTGATCCTGCCGCCCGAGGGCGTGCTGGCCCGCGGCCACTACGACCTCGCGCTCTACTCCCTGGCGATCCGCAACGTGGCCAACTACTCGCCGCCGGCCGTCGATCTCGAGCCGGGGCAGATGCCCGAGTGGGAGATCCTGTTGCGGCTGGCCGCGATCGCGGGTGGCCAGGGCGCCGGCGCCGACCCCGCCGCGCTCGACGACTTCGTGATCGCCGGACTCGTCGACAAGGCGGTGGGGCGCGCTGGCTCCCCAGTGGAAGGGCGCGACGCCTCCGAGATCCTCGCCGCCCTGGCGAGTCGTCGCGGTCCCGAGCGCATCCTCGACTTCATGCTGCGGTCGGGGCCCTACGGCGACGGGTTCGGGGTCGCTCCCGACGGGCTCTCCCTTGCCGTGCTGGAAGCAAACCCGCACGGGGTCGATCTCGGCCCGCTGCAACCGCGGGTCCCGGAGGTCTTGCGCACGCCCAGCGGGAAGATCGAGCTGGCGCCCGAGCCGATCGTCGCCGATGTCGATCGCCTGCGGCGCTCGCTCGACCGCGGTCGCAACGGCGGGTTCGTGCTCGTGGGCCGGCGTGATCTCCGCTCCAACAACTCGTGGATGCACAACCTCGAAGTGTTGGTGAAGGGGAAGGAACGCTGCACGATGCACGTGCACCCCGACGACGCCGCCCGGGTCGGGATCGTCGCCGGCGAGCTCGCCCGGGTCAGCTCCCGCACGGGCGTGGTCGAGGTCGTGGTCGAGGTGACCGACGCGATCATGCCCGGGGTCATCAGCATCCCGCACGGTTGGGGCCACGACGCCGATGGGAGCACGCTGTCGGTGGCGGCGGCGCGTCCCGGGGTCAACAGCAACGTGCTCGCCGACGGTGAGCTCTTCGACCCGCTGTCGGGCAACGCCGTGCTGAACGGCATCCCCGTCACGGTGTCCGCCGCTTGAGGCTCGCCGCCGCCCGGCGGGCCGCAATCGGGGCGCAGGGCCTCGCCGCCGATCGCCCGGCGTCGGTCGACGTCCGCCACCTCCGG
>DASUUL010000144.1:0-10879 GCA_036374115.1 Acidimicrobiia bacterium
CGCAACCCCCTGCGCGAGCGGCTCTGGGAGCTATCGATCACTGCGTTGTACCGGTCGGGCCGCCAGGCCGACGCCCTTGCGGCGTACCAGCGGCTTCGACGGACCTTGGCGGAGGAGCTCGGCATCGCGCCGTCGGAACCACTCCGCAAGCTCGAGCAGAGGGTGCTCCTCCAGGACGCAGCGCTGGCCATACCCACGGGCCCGCGATCCGCCGACCGTGCGGGCGCCGACGAGACCCCAGTCGACCTGGCAGACGAGGAGGCACCGCCTGCGAAGGCAATGGTCCGACCGCCGCGCTGGCTTCCTGGACTCGCGCTCGCGCTCGGCGTCGTCGCACTCGGACTGGTGTGGCTCGGCGTCGCGTCGACCCTCATCGCAGGACTCGCCGTGGTGTGTGGCACGGTTGCGGTCCGCCGCACGACGACGGCGCACATGTCGGTCGATCGACTTGCGGTGGCCGGTCTCGTCGTGGGTGCCGTGGCATTCGCCACGAGCCTGGGCCTGCTCGGCTACCGAGACGTGAGCGGCGACAGAGACACCGTGGCCGGCAGGGACACGGCGCCCGGCACGCAGGCGTCCCCGGAGGAGTCGGCGGGCGGCCAGGAGGTGCCGATCAGCACGCTCGTCGTCGGTGACTGCATCGACCTGCTACCGGGAACCGATCCGGCAGTCGTCCCCCTGTCCGTGCTGTTGGTTCCGTGCGATCGGCCTCACGAGCAGGAGGTGTACCACCTCTTCGAACTGGCGGCCGGCGCCTATCCCGGAGACCAACAGGTGGACGCACTTGCCCGCGACCAGTGCCACGCGCAGTTCGAGGAGTACGTGGGCATCGATCCGGCGTGGTCCGGACTGGACTTCATCTGGGTGTGGCCCCCGCGGGACACGTGGGAGACAGGAAATCGCCGGGGCGGCTGCTCACTGGTCGACGCGTTGGGGCACGAGCTCACCGGCTCGATGGCAGGCAGCAAGCGGTGACGTGCCGGCCTGATCCTCGTACGCCCTCGCCGGAGCCCCGCGGAGAAGGCCGACAGGCGATGGTAGAGATCTGGCGCTGGTCGATGCGCCACCTGGGGCGCCCACGGGTCGGGCGCGGGCGATGCGTCGCCGCTTGCGTGTGCCGCCGGAGCCCGCGGGTCGGGCGCGGCGCAGGGAGTGCAGCGTCGTGTCGGGCATCTCTGCGCGGCGCGTGCGGCGGTCCTGACGGCGGACGAGCGTGGGCATCGCGGCCAGGAGGCGCGGGCGGGCTCGTGGTCGGCGCGGCCTCCCTCTAGTTCTTCCTCTAGTTCTGGCCGGACGCCGGGAGACTCGGTGGACGGTGCAGGACGACAGCCGCTGATCAGGGACGGTGTGGATCGCTGCGGACGCCTTCGAGAGATCTACGACATCTTCGAGGGCACCGAGCAGATTCAGCAGCTCGTGATCTCCCGGGCGATCTCGGGTCTGCGGATCGAGTAGCTGACCTGCGGAAACGGCCTGAGCACGCGGGTCCGCTGAAGCTGTCACACCCGGCGCGTAGCGTGTTGGGCGTGGAGCATCGACGGATCTGGCGGGGCCTCGATGCAGACTTGTTCCGGTTCACGACGACCGACGGCCGTGATCTGCACACCGCGGTGATGTCGGCCTTCGAGGAGTCGGCCGTGACGGCTCCGGCGCTCGACATCGATCAGGTACGACGTGCCGTCCACGCGGTCGGCTGGGACGAGCCCACCGACGACGGCGCCCTCGAGCGGGTGTTGCATCAGCTCACCACTTGGAGGCTGCTGGAGGCGACGCAGAACCACGCGGCCTCGTACGCGTCGCCGGAGGACTTCGAACGCAAGAACCTCCAGTGGTCGCTGACCCGTCGCGGTGAGGCGGCGATCAGCGGCGTGCTCCACGCCTACGACCAGCTCCGCAGTGCGATCGGCCTGCAGCCCGCCGTCCTCGACGCAATCGGCGATCGGCTGGCCGATCTTGCCAACCTGCTCGCCGGTCCCCAGACCGACGAGCGCGCGTCTCGGGTCCATCTCGTGCTCGCGGAGGTCGAGAACCACCTCACCGCCCTCGTGGCCAGTGTCCGCCAGTTCAACGGCCACCTCCAGACCCTCCTGCGTGACGACGCCACTGACGATGCGGTGTTTCTCGATGTCAAGCGGCGGACCGTCACGTACCTCGAGGAGTACGCCGAGGGGGTTGAACGGCGGCATCGTCGGGTTCGGCTCGGGATCGAGCGCTTGGGCGAGATCGGCGTCCCCGTCCTGTTCGACGTGGCGGTCGTGGGCGCCAACCTTGCGCCGGCGACGGCGGGTGACCCCCGTCCAGGTTGGATCGCCGAACGGCGCCGGCGCTGGTCGGGCCTCGAGGACTGGTTCGCGCCGGCCGACGGGTCCGAGGCGCGCGTCACCGGTCTACTCAGGATCGCCCGCACGGCGATCGTCGAGTTGCTCCGAGTGCTCGAACGGAGGTGGGATCAGCGGCGGCGATCGGCGTCGGTCGCCAACGATCTCCGCCGGCTTGCCGGCTGGTTCGCGGGCTGCGCAGGCGACGAGGAGGCGCACCGCCTGTTCGGCGTCGCGTTCGGGATGTGGCCGGCTCGTCACGCTCATCTCGCGCCCCTGGACGGAGAGGCGCGGAGCCCACGGCGGTCGTGGGCCGAGACCACGCCGGTCGAGGTGGCGCCGGCGCTGCGCACGAGCGGCAGCCTCGCCAACCGGGGCCGTGTCCGGCCGATACGCGATCCCACGGTGCTGCGCGCCGAGCGCCAGCGGCAGCAGGCGCAGGCCCTGCAGGCGCATCGCGCCGTCCGCGAAGCGCTCGCGACCGAAGGCGCGGTGCGGCTCTCCCACTTCGGCCGCCTCCCCGAACCGGAGTTCCGGGAGCTCCTCGACCTGCTGGCGATCGGGCTCGACGCCGAGCGGTCTTCCGACGGGGCGCGCCGAGCGGTTTCGCTCGACGGCCAGGTCGAGATCGTCCTCACGGATGCCGGCGACGGGCGGCGGGCGCGGCTGGTCACCGAGTCCGGCGAGCTCACCGGGCCGGACCTCGTCGTCACGATCACCCTCGTCGACGCTGCGGAGCGTCTCGACCGGGCGGCTCCGGCCGCATCGGCCCGCGGTGGCACGACGATCGAGGTGATCGAGGTGGCCGGTGCGTAGCGACGTCCTCGCTTCCGACCTGGCCGCCGAGCGGTCACGGGCGGTCCGGCGACTGCTCCGTCGCCCGCTGCTCGACGCGGCGTCTGATCCCGACGGGTACCGCGAGGTCGTCCGCCACCACGACTGGCTCGCCCGATGGTTCGACGACACGTGCGGGTGGCAGCTCGTCGTCGACGTCGGAGCTGGGTTCGCCCGGCTGGCGAAGCGGGCACGCGGTGGCGAGGTCGATACGTCGCGGCCGTTGCGGCGATCCCGCGGCGGTCGCCAGCCGTTCGACCGGCGCCGCTACCAGCTGCTCTGCCTCGTGGCGGCCGAGCTCGTCCAGCATCCGGTGACCACGGTCGGATTGCTGGCGCGGGCGGTCGCCGCCGACGCCAGCTTGGACACCAGCCGTCACGGCGAGCGAGTCGCGCTGGTCGATGTGCTGCGCACGCTGATCGAGTGGTCAGCGTTGCGCGCCACCGCGGGCGAGCTCGAGGAGTTCGTGGCGTCGAAGGACGCCAACGCGTTGCTCCACGCCGACACGACGCGCCTCCACCGGCTCCTCGTCACCACGATCGCGCCCAGCTCACTCCCCGAGGGCACCGCTCCCGGCGCGGCCATCGTCTACCTCGGCGCCGAGCCACGCTACGGGCGCGCAGCCGCCGGCCCGCCGCAACCGGTCGAAGGCGACGACGAGCGCCGGCTCCGGCGGGTGCGGCACATGTTGGGCCGGCGGCTGGTCGATGACCCGGTGGTGCACTTCGACGATCTGGCCGAGGACGAGTTGGCGTACCTCGAGAATCCCGCTGGCCGTCAGTGGCTTCGGGCCCGCGCCGCGGAGGCGGGGTTCGAGCTCGAGGAGCGCACCGAGGGGATGCTCGCCGTCGACCCCGACGCGATGGCGACCGACCTCGAGTTCCCGGGTCCGCACGGTAACGCGCACCAGCTCGCGCTGCTGCTGGTCGACGAGCTCGTCACGGGGGATCCTTCGGGCGAACGCCGACCGATCGAGCTGACGGCGGACCAGGTCGAGCGCGTCGTCGACGCGGTGTTCGACCGGTACCCGAACTGGGCTCGTTCGCAGCGCGACGACGATGGGCGGCGCGCCCTCGCGGCAGACGCGATCGACGTGCTCGAGGCGTTTGGCCTCGCGTACCGCACGCCCGCCGGCGGCCTGGCTGGTCGGCCGGCGATCGCCCGGTACCGCGCCGGTGCGCCCGTGACCAACACCGCTCCGAGCCTCTTCGACAGGCACGAGCCGGTTGCCGAGTCCCACGACCGAGCCCAGTGAGCCACGCCATGACCACACCGCTCTCCGCCGTCCCCGACCATCCCGCCGAGCGCTCCGACCGGTGGCTTCCCACGCGCGCCGGCCTGACGTCGGTGTGGCGCTATGTCGAGGAGACCTTCGAGTTCCACCGCGGCCGGCTGCTTCTCCGCGGCCCCAACGGCTCGGGCAAGTCGATGGCGCTCGAGCTGCTCCTGCCCTTCCTCCTCGACGCCGACACGAGTCCCAACCGGCTCACCTCGGCCGCGAAGTCGCGCGGTGGCCTGTTCGACCGGATCATGACCGGCGCCGACGAGCCGAGCCGCACCGGGTACGTCTGGGCCGAGTTCCGGCGTGGCCGCGACGCCTTCACGCTCGGGGCGCGCATGCGGGCTTCGCAGTCGACGCGCAAGGTCGACGTCGACTACTTCACGACGACGCAGGTGGTCGGCGAGGACCTCCACCTCCTCGACGAACAGCGGGTGCCGCTGTCCCTCAAGACGCTGAAGGAGGCACTCGGGGACCGGGGCCGGGTCCACGGCACTGCCGAGGACCACCGCAACGCGGTACGCGAGATCCTCTACGAGGGCTTCGGCCCCGACCGCTACGCGTCCGTCGTCACCGCCCTCCTCGCGCTCCGCAAGGAGAAGCTCTCCCAGAACCTCGACCTCGACAAGCTGTCCGACGTGATGTCGGAGGCGTTGCCCCCGATCGACGAGCACGACATCGCCGCCGTCGCCGAGGGCTTCGAGCGTCTCGACCGCCGCCGTGACCAGCTCGACTCGCTCCGCACCGACCTCCGCGAGGTCGACGCCCTCGTGAACCGGCAGCGCGCCTACGCCCGCCACGTCGTCGCCTGGCTGGCCGACACGGTGCGGGCCGCGGAGTCGCGCCGTGACACCGTCACCCGCACCGCGCGGGAGGCCGCAGAGACCCTTGCGACCCAGCAGGAGCGGTTGCGCGAGCTCGTCGAGCGCGACGAGAGCCTCGAACGCCGCATCGGTGAGGCGCGCACCCGAGCCGGTGCGTACCGGGAGAGTGAGGCGTACCGCGAGGGCTCCCGACTCGTCGAACTGCGAGCGCAGCTGAGAGAGCGTCGCGGCGACCTCGACGAGCGCGAGAGGCGGGTGGCCGACGCCGAAGCCCGGCTCGCGCGCTCGAGCACGGCCGTCGATGAGGCTGCGGCCGGGCTCGCGACTGCGGAGGGCAACCTCACCCACGCGCACCAGGCGCTCGGGCACAGCGCCCTCGCTGCCAACTCCGGCGCGGTGGTCGAGGAGGCGACCACGATGACCGATCCGTCGCCCGACGCCGAGGACGCCGAGCGACTGGTCGCGGCCCATGTCACCGCTCGGCGCCAGGCGATCTCGGAGGTGCGCGCAGTGCTCCGCGAGCACGAGCGCGCGGCGCAGCAGCGCGACCTCCAGGCCGAGGCGGTCGAGCAGGCCCTGGAAGCCTTGGACGAAGCGATCGACGCGGCCGGAGCTGCCCGCCAACGGCTCGAGGCCGCGGTTGCTGGATACGTCACCTCGATCGAGCAGTGGGTCGACTCGTGTCGTCAGATTCCGGAGGCGCGCCTGCGCACGGCGCTCCCGGAGGACGTGGCGGAGCCCGAGCGGGTGACGGCGGCGCTGGCCAACCTCCGCACTGACCTGCACG
This sequence comes from Acidimicrobiia bacterium, assembly GCA_036374115.1. GTDB lineage: Bacteria > Actinomycetota > Acidimicrobiia > IMCC26256 > JACDBD01 > JACDBD01. The sequence goes on from DASUUL010000144.1 coordinate 6,043, forward strand.
TCGAGCATGATCGGTCGGTCCGCGAGGTCGGCCGACAGCAGCGCCACCTCGATGAAGTCCACGCCGATCTGGCCGCGGAGCGCGAGCGTCACGCCGCTGGTTCGCTGGTCGAACCGCACCCGCCGCCGTGGCGTGACGATCGGACGGGCGAGCCCGGTGCACCGCTCTGGCGCGCCGTCGATGTCGCCGAGGGGATCCCCGCCACGGTCCTCGACGGGGTGGAAGCGGCGCTCGCTGCCGCAGGCCTGCTCGACGCCTGGGTCCGACCCGACGGCGCGGTCGACCTCGGCCGGAGCGACGTGACGCTCGTGCCCGGGCCGCTCGAGGGCGACACCCTGCGGTCGGTGCTGGCGCCACTCGAGGTATCCGGCCTGGCCACCGATCTCGTCGACCGGGTGCTCCGCTCGATCCGCGTCGTCGACTCGGTCGGCCGCGGCGCGGGCAGCGCCACCCAGCTCCCGGACACCGCGGCCGAGGTGGCGATCGGGCGCGACGGCACGTTTCGCCTTGGTGCCGCCGTGGGCCGGGGCGCGGTGGGTCCGGCGGCGCTGCTCGGAGCCGAGGCGCGCGAGCGGCGCCGGCTGGCGCGGCTCGCCGAACTGGACGGTCTCATCGAGGCGAACCGGCAGGAGCATCACCAGCTCCGCGCGGCTCGCGACGCGTTGGAGCGCGCCTGGCAGGCGACCATCGCCGAGCTCGACACCGCTCCCACCGGGGACGGGGTGCGCGCGGCCGAGCGCGACTACGACGCGGCCCAGGTCCGCGAGGGCGAGCGGCGTCGGCACTGGCAGGTGCAGCGGGAGCGGGTGGGCGAGGCCGAGCAGCGAGTACGCGACGCAATCCGCCGGCTCTCGGCGGAGGCTGCCCGCCACGCCGTGCCCAGCGACGTCGACGCCCTCGACGCGTTCGCCAGATCGATCGATGTGCTCGAACGCGCGACCGTGGTCTGGGCGCGCCGCTGGCGAGAGCGCCGCTCAGCCCTGGCGACTGTCACGCGCGAGCGGGAGGAGCTCGAGGGGGCCAAGGCTGCATACGAGGTCGAGCGGGATGCGCACGCGCGCGTCGAGCGGGCCGCCGAGGACCTGGCCACCCGCGAGCGGGCGGTCGAGCAGGCGCTCGGCTCGGACTACGACGAAATCCTCCAGCGGATCGACACGCTGGAACGGCAACGCGAGGCCGACGAGCGGGAGCGAAGCAAGCTCGCATCCGATCGTCCGACCCTGGACGAGTTGATCGGGCGGCTGAAGGAGTCCGTGCGGCAGGCGGAGGCAGACCGCACGGCCGCTGAAGCGCACCGATCGGACACGCACGTGCGATTCGTCGCGGCTGTCGGCCGCGGGCTGGTGAGCGACGCTGGCGTCGCAGTGCAGGCCGAGCTCGAGGGCGTCACTGCCGTGCTCTCCGCCGCCCGCGAGGTGGCGGCGTCCTTGGGGCAGATCGACACAGACCAACCGGCTCGTGACCGTGCGAGCTCCAGAGTCGAGGAGCAGCTCCACCTCACCCGGCAGCGGCTCACCGGGTACGACCTCGAACGGACTCCGACCGACGACGGCTGGATCGACCTGACCGCACTTTCCGGCGGGCAGCGGCGGCGGGTGGGCCACCTCGCCGATGCGCTGCGCGCCAACCTCGACAGCGCCACGGCCGAGCTCCACGACGAGGAGGAGCAGCTCTTCGCCCGCGTGCTCGCCGGGGACATCCGGCGCGCGCTCGCCGCCCGCATCCGTCACGCCAACGAGTTGGTGGCGTCCATCAATCACCAGCTCGAACAGGTGAAGACCAAGGCGGGCGGTGTGCAGGCACGCCTCACGTGGAAGGTCGACGAGGAGCAACCCGATGCCGTCCGCTCGGCCCGGGCGCTCCTGCTGCGCGATCCGAGCGACCTCGACGACGGCGAGACGGCGGCCCTGCAGGCCTTCGTGCGGGCGCGGGTCGAACAGGCCCGCGCCGAGCTCGAGGCGAACGCCCCGTGGGAGGCGCGCCTCCGCGAGACGCTCGACTACCGCCGATGGCACCGCTTCGCGCTCCAGATCTCCCATCGCGACTGGGACGGCTACCAGCCGGCCACGTCGCGTCGACTCCAGAAGCTCTCGACCGGCGAGCGGTCGATCGCCCTCCACTTGCCGATGCTGGCGTCGATCGCCGCGCACTACACCGCCGCGGACGGCGGGCCGGCCGGCTGCCCGCGGCTGATCCTCCTCGACGAGCTGTTCGCCGGCGTCGACCCCGCCAACCGGGCGCAGCTCTTCGCTCGGTTCACTGACTGGGACCTCGACGCGGTGTTCACGAGTGACCACGAGTGGTGCCAGTACGCCACGCTCGATGGCATCGCCATCCATCACCTGCACCCGCCGGTCGGCGACGAGCCGGTGACCTCGACCCGGTTCACGTGGGACGGGCGCCAACGGACGATCGATCCGCCTGCAGCATGACCGGCGTCGAGATGGCGGCGGAGCGGCTCGGCCGGCCGGGTCTCGAACCGGTCGTCGACGAACTCGCCCGCCGCCTGAGCGAGGGCGGCGGGGCGCCGGTCCGGATCCGGCTGCGCAGTCTGCAGCCCGACGAGCGGGCGGCGATCGCCGACCTCCTCGGAACCCCACGGCTACCCCCGGTCGACTGGAGTCTCGCGGCCGAGCGGCTCGCGAGCGCGCTGGAGCTTCCGGGTCGGGAGACGCTGCGCGAGGTCGTCGAAGTGCTGCGCGGACCGCTACGTGATCGGCGTGCCGAGCGCGCCGCGGAGCGCCGCGCCCGGGACAAGTTGTGGGAGTGGTTCGAGGGTCGCGCCGACCGGCTGTCGATCTCCGGGCTCGGGCCGGTGAGCCGATGGCCCGACGACGTCCGGCGGGACGGTGTCCGAGCGTCCGTCGGCGAGCACAGGGCGCTGCTGACCAAGGCGCTGGATCTGCTCGACCGGCTGGCGACCGTGCCGGAGACGGGCACACCGTTGGCCGTGCTCGCCAACGAGGCGCTCGGCGATCCGCACGCACTCGATCCCGGCCGGCCAGTCGCTCGCCTCGTGACCGCCGCGATCGCCGACGCCGCCAGGCACCAACGACCAGCGACGGCCGAGGAGCTCCGTGCGACCTGGGAGCTCGTGCGGGTGATCCCCGATCCGCTGTCGTCGAACGTCCTCGTCCTCGGGCTCGACGGGGGCGCCGATCATGCGCTCGCGCCCGTGCTGCACTTGCACCGTGGCGTGTCGGAGCCGCTGGTGTTCACGCTGTCGCAGCTCCAGCGCTGGCCGATCGAGGCGCTCCCTCCCGACGAGGCCGGCTTCGTCGTCGAGAACCCCGCCGTGGTGGCAACCGCCGCCGCCTGCGGGTGGGACGGTCCGCCGATCGTCTGCTCCTCCGGACGGCCGTCGATCGCCGTGGTCACGATCCTCCGGCAGCTCGGCGCCCGCGGCGCTCCGCTGCATCAACACGCCGACTTCGACGCAGCGGGCGTCGGCATCACGGCGTGGCTCGCCGAGCACGCCGGCACGACACCCTGGCGGATGACGTCGGAGGACTACCTCGCGGTCGCGACGGCCAGACATGATCGGCCGCGGCTGCGCGGCGCCGTACCAGCGACGCCGTGGGATCCCTCTCTTGGGCAGGCCATGGCTGATCAGGGCGCGGTTGTGTTCGAGGAAGAGCTCGCCGACTCACTGCTCGGGGCGATGTCTTCGAGTTGATCGGCGGTCCACCCCGGGCGGTGCGAGCGCTGCTGTAGGACGCTCGGATAGTCCGGCTACGTTTGCTCTGATCTTCCTACTAGAAGTACTCCCAAGTTCCGTGGATTGGGGGACACGCAGAGGACTCCGGGAGACAGGACACGCTGGTCAGAGACTTATCGGACCCCCAAGAGACACTTTCGAGAGATCCACGACATCTTCGAGGGCACCGAGCAGATCCAGCAGCTGGTGATCTCCCGGGCGATCTCGGGCCTGCGCATCGAGTAGCCGGCTCTCGGGTGCACCTGTGGCTGCCTGGCGATCACGGCTGCACCCGAGTCGGGGGGCGCAAGGGTTCGGTGGTCATCGACCGGCCGGCGACGATCCGCGATGATCCTCCCCGTGGCGGACGGGCTCTCGATCGGGTACCTGCCCTACCGGCTCCCCGGCGCGGGTGCCGCCGAGTGGCGCCGGGTCGTGCGGCTGGCCGAGGAGGCCGGGCTCGACCACCTCGCCGTCGGCGACCACGTCAGCTTCCACGTGGGCGCCGGATCCGACGGGCTGCTCGGGGTGTCGCGCCTGCTCGCGCTGTCCGAGCGGCTCGGTGCGAACACCGGCGTCTACCTGCTGCCGCTGCGGCACCCCGTGCTGGTCGCCCGCCAGCTCGCCGACATCGCCCAGCTCGCACCCGGCCGGCTGACGTTCGGCGTCGGCATCGGCGGCGAGGACCCCCACGAGCTGCAGGTGTGCGGCGTCGACCCCGCGACGCGCGGGCGCCGCATGGACGAGTGCATGCGGGTCGTGCGCGACCTGCTGCGGGGCGAGCCCGTCGACCACGCCGGCGAGTTCTTCCAGCTCGACGGGGCACGGATCGTCCCCCAGCCGGCCCAAGCGATCCCGATGGTGGTGGGCGGTCGATCCGACGCCGCCATCGCCAGGGCCGGTCGCCTCGGCGACGGCTGGTTCGGCATCTGGGTGTCGGCCTCGCGCTACGGGCAGGCCATCGCGCAGATGCAGGAGGCCGCCGCCGCGGCGGATCGCCCGGCACCGGTGTGGCGCAACGCGCTCAACGTGTGGTGCGGGGTGGGCAGGGACGCGGACGACGCACGCCGGCACGTGGCGCCCGCCATGCAGGCCTTCTACCAGATGCCCTACGAGCGCTTCGAGCGCTGGAGCCCGGCC
>DASUUL010000145.1:0-2843 GCA_036374115.1 Acidimicrobiia bacterium
GGAGCACGACGAACACGAGCAGCGTCCCGGGCGAGCCCGGGAGGTCGTCGAAGACCGGCGCGCTCGTCGCCACGGCCTCGACCACCCCGACGATGATGCCGCCGAGGAACGCGCCCGGAAGGCTCGTCATACCGCCCAGCACCGCGGCGGTGAAGCCCGGGATCAGGAAGGCGGTGGTGAGGACCCCCGGCGCGAAGCTGCCCCCTTCGGGGACGGCCAGCACGCCGGCCAAGCCCCCGAGCAGCGCCGCCATCGCCCAGATGATCGTCGACAACCTCTTGACGCTGATGCCCATCAGCTCCGTCGCCGTCGGTTCCTGGCTGGCGCCCAGGATCGCGAGCCCGAGGTTCGTCTTGTTGAAGAACAGTGCGAGCAGCGCCGCGAGCACGACGAGCGCGCCGAGCAGGAGGAGCCGCTGGTCGGAGATCTGCACGCCGAGCACGGTGAAGCGATCGAGGGTGGGGAATGCCCGGCCGATCGGGCGCGCTGTCGCCTCGCCGAACCAGATCTGGATCGCGATCGACAGCAGCGCCACCCCGGCCGTGGCCACGAGCAGGGTGACGCGGGGGGCGTCGAACAAGGGGCGCACGACGACGCGCTCGACGATGACTCCGAGCAGTATCGCGGCGGCGAGCGCGCCGAGGAGGGCGATCCCGTAGGGCACGTGGAAGTGCAGGAGGTAGAGCGTGTACACCGCGACGGTCCCGAACTCGCCCTGGGCGAAGTTGAACACGCCGCTCGACTTGTAGATGAGGACGAGCCCCAGCGCGACCAGCCCGTAGGCGGCGCCGGTGATGACCCCGATGACGAGCGACTCCTTCTCGCCCGTGGCGAGCATCAGCACCACGAGGACGGCGATGATCGCCGCGATGACGATGTGTGCCTGTCGCTCCCTCACCGAGCGCTACCCGTCATCGGAGAGCTCGGTGAACGGCAGCTCGGTCGCGTACTGCTGTGTATCGCAGTCGGCGACCAGTAGGTAGGCCCCGGTCCCTCCGAACCGCTCCTCCGGCGAGTACGAGACGGGCGGGTACACGCTGCTCTCGAACACCTCGCCGGCTTCGATGGTGTTCATGAGCTCGGCGCGGCCCAGGTCACCCTCGGCGAGGGTCGCCTCGAACATCAATGCGATGGCCTTGTTGAGGCCCCAGAGCGCGATCCCGATGTCGTCGGCATCCTCACCCTGGCCGAACTCCTGGTACGCCGGTAGGTAGTCGGGATCGAGCTCGTTGATGACGTCGAGCTCGGGGAAGGGCGAGAGGAACTGGCCGTTTCCCGTTCCGGGGCACCCGAACTCGAGCACCTGGTTGAGCCCGCTGGTAATGCCGGGCCCGACGAAGACGGGCTCGTAGTTCTGGTTGCGGCCCCCACCGGCGACCCCCAGGTACACGAGCGGGCTCGTGAGGATGAACACCGCCTCGGCGTCGGCGTTCTTCAGCTTCTGCACCTCGGAGAGCGACTCGGCTTCGCTCGCGTTCTTGTTGATCTCGTCGTCGACCACGAGGTCGAGCCCGGCCTCCTCGGCAGCCTCGACGAAGGCGGCGTGGCCGTCTTGGAACGACGGCGTGTCGGAGACGACGGCGCCCACGCGCTCGATTCCAGCCTCCTCGAGCTGGCGCGCGATCAGGGGCGCCTGCTGCGCGTAGGTGAGCGAGAGAGCGAAGTACGTGGACAGGTCTTCGAGGCCGTCCTCGTTGACGCCGGCGGAGAAGTACGGCACGCCGACTTCGGCGGCGTACTGGGCGCAGGCCGTGATCTGGTCGGCGCCGCCGCCACCGACGAGGATGAAAGCGTTCTCCTGCTCGACCATCTCCCGGCAGACCTGCACGGCTCGGCGGGGGTTGAACTCGTCGTCACGGAACACCACGCGCGCGGTCCGCCCGCCGAGCGCCTCGGGATCGGACTGGGCGAGGAACTTCCAGTAGACGTCCTTGCCGACGTCGAAGGTGCGCTGGGGCAGCGGCGATGCGCCCGTGACCGGAGCGTGCACGCCGATGACGATCTCGTCGTCGGTGACGCCCGACGTGTTGTCGGGCCCGGGCTCGTGCTGGCCGCCGCCACCACCGTCGGTCGGCGTCTCGGTCCCCGAGCCACTGGCGACGACCTCGGTGCCCGAGACCCCGCTCTTCTGCCCGCACGCCGCCGCGACGAGCGCGAGCACCAGGATCAGCACCACGAGGCGAGCACGTTGCATCACGAGACCTCCCGTTCTTGCACGGGCCGTCCTTCGCCGTCGGGGCCGCGTCGCCCGAGCGCGCGCGTGAGGCCCCCCGAGCGATGCTCGCCCGGATCGGGTTCTCCCCGGTCACCCAAGGCGACCGCGGTGACGAACGCGAGCGCGAGCGCGAGCGGGATGAGGAGGTAGATGGCGGCGGGGAGGTTGCCGGCGACGTCACCCGAGGCCGACGAGTCGCCCGACTGCGCGTGCGCGGCCGTGACCGTCGCCAACGACGCGATCACCGTCAACGCCACGACGGTCATCGTTCGCCAGGGCCCGCGCACCCGGCACGGCCGGTGTCCCCGCATCGGTCCTCCCCCACGCGCGCTCGGCGCGAAAGGGATCATACGTCGAGAAGAGCGTCGAGGCCGACGGTGAGCCCGGGGTGATCACGCACCGCGCGGATCGCGAGCAGCACCCCCGGCATGTACGAGCTGCGGTCGAACGAGTCGTGGCGGATCGTCAATGACTGCCCCGCGGTGCCGAAGACCACCTCCTGGTGGGCGACCAGACCACGCAGGCGCACCGAGTGCATGCGGATACCGCCTGGGCCCTCGCCGCCGCGCGCGCCCTCGACCATCGTCTTCGTGGTGGGCTCCTCGCCCCAGTCCTTCGACGCCGCCGC
>DASUUL010000146.1:0-3888 GCA_036374115.1 Acidimicrobiia bacterium
GCACGATCGTCTCGGGCATGCCGATCACCTCGAAGGCGTAGTCGGCGCCGCGCCCGCCGGTGAGCGCCTGTACCTGCGCGACGGGGTCGCCGGCCGCGGGGTCGACGAGGTCGGTGGCGCCGAGCTGTTCCGCCGCCTTGCGCTTGAGCTCCACCGGGTCGATGGCGATGATGCGCGCCGCGCCTGCGATGCGTGCCCCCTGGATGACGGCCTGCCCGACCCCGCCGCAGCCGATGACCGCGACGCTCGAGCCCGGCTCGACCCGGGCGGTGTTGAGGGCGGCACCCACGCCGGTGGTCACGCCGCAACCGATGAGCGCGAGTTGCTCGTCGGGGAGGTCGCTCTCGATCTTGATCGCCTGGGCGGCTTGCACGGTCATCACGTCGGTGAAGGTGCCCAGGCCGGCGAAGCCGGCGGCGACGCTCCCGTCGGAGCGCTTCGCCCGAGGCGCCATGGCGGTCTCGGCCGTGCCGACGCAGAGGTTGGAGGCGTCGTGCACGCAGTACCAGCAGTTGCCGCATGCCGGCACGAACGTGGCGACCACCCGGTCGCCCGGCTTCAGGTGGGTGACCTCGGACCCGACCCAGTCGATGGTCCCGGTGCCCTCGTGGCCGAGGATGCAGGGCGGGGGGATCGGGAGCCCGCCGTTCATCACCGACAGGTCGGAGTGGCACACACCACTGGCGGCGATGCGTACCACGACGTCCTGGGGGCCGGGCTCGACGGCGTCGAGATCCTCAACGACCAGAGGCTGGTCCTGCTCCACGAATACGGCTGCTCGCATCCTCGTGCTCCCTCCCTGGCGGCGGCCCACTTCCTACCAGAAAGCGGCGGATAGCGTGGCGGCGCGTCCCACCCGAGCGAGGAGAACTGCGCATGCGAGCGTGGCGAGTGCACGAGCTGGGCGAGCCGGCCGACGTGCTGAAGCTCGAAGACGTGTCCGAGCCCGCCCCGGGCCCCGGGGAGGTGCGGATCGATGTCGCCGCCGCGTCCCTCAACTTCCCGGACGTGCTCATGTGCCGGGGGGAGTACCAGGTGAAGCCCTCGCTGCCCTTCACCCCCGGTTCCGAGGTCGCCGGCACCGTGGCCGCCGTGGGTGAGGGCGTCACGACGCTCCGGCCGGGGGAGCGGGTCATCGCCATCCCCAGGTTCGGCGACGGCGGACTGGCGGAGCAGACGCTGGCGCCGGCGGCGACCGTGTACCCGATCCCCGACAGCCTCGGCTGGCCGGCGGCGGCCGCGCTCCACATCACGTACCAGACCGGCCACCTGGCCCTGCACCGCCGGGCCGCCCTCCAGCCGGGCGAGACCCTGCTCGTGCATGCCGGGGCGGGCGGCGTGGGGTCGGCCGCGATCCAGCTCGGCCGGGCGGCCGGGGCGCGGGTGTTCGCCACCGCCGGCGGTCCCGAGAAGGTGCAGGTGTGCCGCGACCTCGGCGCCGAGGTCGTCGTCGACTACCGCGCCGACGACTTCGTCGCCGCGGTCAAGGACGCAACCGACGGGCGCGGCGCCGACGTCATCTACGACCCGGTGGGGGGCGACACCTTCGACCGGTCGCGCAAGTGCGTCGCGTTCGAGGGTCGCATCCTCGTGATCGGCTTCACCGGCGGCCGCATCGCCGACGCGCCGACGAACCACGTGCTCATCAAGAACTACGCGGTCGTCGGCGTCCACTGGGGTCTGTACAACCTCATGGATCCGGGTCTCGTCCGCGCCACCCACGACGAGCTGGTCCGCCTGCATGGCGCCGGCGAGATCGCACCGCTGATCTCGTCGGTGTTGCCCCTCGATGATGCCGCCGGTGCGCTCGCCCGGCTCGCCACGAGGGGTACGTGGGGCAAGGTCGTGTGCACGACCGCCGCCGCGTGAACGCGACTCGGCTCCTGCTGGTCCGCCACGGGGAATCCACCTGGAACGTCGCCGGTCGGTGGCAGGGCCAGGCCGACCCCCCGCTCTCGGACCTGGGCGAGCGGCAGGCGGCCGCGGCCGCCGCGGCCCTGGCCCCGCCGCCCGATGCGGTGTGGTCGTCCGACCTCGCGCGCGCCCGTCGTACCGCCGAGCTCCTCGTCGCACCGCATGCACTCGCGCCGGTGCGGCTCGAGGCGCGGCTCCGCGAACGCGACGTGGGGGAGTGGAGCGGCCTCACCCGAGCCGAGATCGAGGACCGGTGGCCCGGGTGGCTGTCGCAGCGACGCGCTCCCGCGGGGTTCGAGACCGACGAGCGTCTCGCCGACCGGGCGCTGGCGGCGATACGCGATATCGCCGGTGCCATGCCCGGCGCGACGGTGATCGTCGTCACGCACGGCGGGGTCATCCGCACCCTCGAGCGCCATCACGGCGCCGATCCCGAACCCGTGCCCAACCTCGGTGGGCGGTGGCTCACCACCACCGATCACGCCCGGTTCGCGTTGGGGGAGCGCCGGCTGCTCATCGACCCCGACGACATCGAGGTGACCGTCCCGCCACCGCGCTGACCAGGGCACTTGGCCAGGGCACTTGGCCAGCACGCGGGCGCCGGGGGTGGAGCCGGTAGGCTGAACGGTTCCCCCGACAGGGAGCAGACGTGCGCGACGAGCAGACGAGCCGCGGCCCGGCTACCGCCCCCCGGCTGCCCGGCCCGGAGGCAGGAGGCGAGGCGCCGGGCGCCGAGTTGGCGGCCGCCGAGGCGCCGGCCGCCGAGATCGAGACCGAGCAGCGCTATCTCGACACCGCCTACGACCGCCTCGACGAGATGCGGCGCTCGGCACTCCGGGTGGCCGAGGGCTACCGGGAGGTGCGCCGGGGCGGCACCCATCAGGCCCGGCTGGAGCGCGACGCGGCCGCGGCCCATACCCGGCGGCGGCTCGCCGCCCTCGAGATCGGCGACAACCCGCTGTGCTTCGGTCGCCTCGATCTCCGAGGCGACGGTGCCGCCGAGCCGGGCGACGCGGGGCCGTACTACATCGGGCGGTTGTCGGTCACCGACGACGACCAGAACCCGCTGATCGTCGACTGGCGGGCCCCCGTCGCCGAGCCGTTCTACCGGGCCACCCCGGTCGAGCCGATGGGGGTCGCCCGGCGGCGGCACTTCCACACGCGGGGCCGGGAGCTCGTCGGTATCGACGACGAGGTCTTCGACACCGAGGCCACCGTCGCCGCCGGCCATACCGTGGTGGGCGAGGCGGCGTTGCTCGCCGCCCTCGATCGCGAGCGAACCGGTCGCATGCGCGACATCGTCGCCACGATCCAGGCCGAGCAGGACGAAGCCATCCGCGCCGATCTCCCCGGTGTGCTGATCGTCGCCGGTGGCCCGGGCACCGGGAAGACGGCGGTCGCCCTCCACCGCGCCGCCTACCTCCTGTACACGCACCGGCGGCGCCTGGCGGCGCGCGGTGTCCTGCTCGTCGGACCGAACTCGATCTTCCTGCACTACATCGACCAGGTGCTGCCCTCGCTCGGTGAGGACGAGGTCCAGCTCGCCACTGCGGCGCGGCTCAAGCCCCGGATCTCGGTTCGTGCCGTCGACGACGACTCCGTTGCCGCGGTCAAGGGGGATGCCCGCATGGCGAAGGTCATCGCCGGTGCGCTGTCGGACCGCGAACGGCCGCTGCCCCGTGACCTCGTCGTCACCCTCGACGGACACCGGCTCCGGCTGCGCACACGGGATTCGGCGCGCATCGTCGAGCGTGCCCGCCGCCGGCGCGGGACGCACAACGAGCGGCGCCCGTACGTGACCCGCGCCGTCGTCGACCACCTGCGCGACCAGTACCGCCGTTCGATCGTCCGGGCGTACCGGCACGACACGAGCGGTCTCGACCCGGCGACGGCACCGGCGCTCTTCGACGCCGCCGACGCCGACGACGACGTGGTGGTCGACATCCCCGTCGCCGCCGCCCTGGCACGGGGTGA
>DASUUL010000147.1:0-2293 GCA_036374115.1 Acidimicrobiia bacterium
TGTCGAACGTGCGACCGTCCGCGGCCGGCACGCGCTCGTCTCCGATCAGCATTCCCTTGGGCCCGTCGAGGAAGCGACGGGCAGCATCGGAGAGGGACTCTGGGACGGTGACGGTCATGGCGCCATCACGATCTTGAGCGCTTCCCGGTTCGCGTACGCCTCGTAGGCGTCGGGCGCCTCGTCGAGCTTCATGTGGCGGCTGACGAGCGGCGTGGGGTCGAGCAGGCCGGCCTGCATCATCGCCAGCACCGAATCGACGTGGGCGATCACGTTCGCATGGCCGGTGCGGAGCGTGAGCGCCTTGATCCACACGACGCCCATGTGGACCTCGCAGCGCTCCGCGTACACGCCGATCGCCGAGACGGTCCCGCACTTGCGGGCCATGCGGCAGGCGGTGTCGAGCACGTCCGGGTGCCCGACGGCGTCGACGACCAGGTCCGCCCCGCGCCCGTCCGTCGCCTCCTTCACCGCGGCGCGCGGGTCGTCCTCGGTCAGGTGCACCGCTCGGGCCCCGAACTCCTGGGCGACGGCGAGCCGCTCGCTGACCGAGTCGACCGCGATCACCTGGGCCGCGCCCGCGGCCCGCGCGGCCTGCGCGGCACAGAGCCCGACCGGCCCCAGGCCGAGCACCGCCACAGTGTCGCCGGGGCGCACGCCGCCCGACACGACCGCGTGGTAGCCCGTGCCCATCACGTCGCCGGCGAACAGGGCCGCGTCGTCGGACATGCCGTCGGGCACGCGCCGCAGCGTCAGATTGGCGCGCGGGACCAGCACCTGCTCCGCCTGCGCGCCCGGCAGGGAGCCGAGCGTCGCCCCGTGGCCGAACACCCGCGCCTCGTCGCACTTGTGGTACTGGCCGCGCATGCAGAAGAAGCACGACCCGCAGGCCGTGTGGAAGCACCCGAGCACGCGGTCGCCGACGTCCACCTTCGTCACCGCGTCGCCGGCCGCGATCACCTCCCCGACGAACTCGTGCCCGATCACGAACCCGGGCTCGATCTTCACCCGCCCGTGGTAGATGTGGAGGTCCGAGCCGCAGACGCCGGTCGCCTCCACCTGAACGATCGCGTCGTCGGGCGCCAGCAGCTCCGGCTCGGGACGCTCGTCCACGCGCACCTCGCCCGGCGCCTGGAAGGTGACCGCCTTCACCGGCCGTCCCTCACCGCTGCTGCCCCGCCGGTCGCACCAGCACCTCGGCCACCGCCACCCGCTCGGGGCCGCCGACCGAGTACAGGATCGCCTCCGCGATGTCGTCGGAGGTGAGAGGCTCCCCCACGTCGGCGCGCATCTTCTTGGCCGCCTCGAGCACCATCGGGTTCTTGTTGTGGCCGAGGAGCTCGGTCGCGACCATGCCGGGCTCGATCACGGTCACCTTCACGTTCGCGCGCACCACCTCCTGGCGCAGTGCCTCCGAGAATGCGTTCACGCCGAACTTGGTCATGTTGTAGACGCCCGCGCCGAGCGTCGCGAAGCGCCCGGCCACCGACGAGATGTTCACGATGTGTCCGCTGCCCTGCTCCCCCATGATCGGGAGCGCCGCGTGCGTGCAGTAGAGGAGACCGAGCAGGTTCACGTTGATCATCCGCCGCCACTCCTCCGTGTCGGCGCCGATCACGGGGCCGAGCAGCATCACGCCCGCGTTGTTGACGAGGATGTCGAGGCGGCCGAGCTCCTCCTTCGTGCGCGTGACGAAGGCGTTCGCCTGCTGCTCGTCCGCGACGTCCGTCTCGAGCGCGAGCGCCCGGCCACCCGCGCCGTTGATGCGCTCGGCGAGGGCGTCGATCCGATCGGTGCGCCGGGCCGCGAGCGAGACCGCCGCGCCCGCCCGGGCCAGAGTCTCAGCCGTCGCCTCGCCGATGCCGGAGGAGGCGCCGGTGATCGCCGCCACGCGGCCCGACAGGTCGGGGCTATGCATCGGGGCCTCCCGTGTCCGCGGCAAGGGTCTGGCGCAGGCCGGTGTCCATGTCACGCGGGGTGTAGCCCAGCTCGCGCCGCGCCTTCTCGTCCGTGGCCCAGAACGTCACGCCGTCGGAGGTGCGGATCAGCTCACGCAGGTTGGGCGGGAACCCCATCACCTTGCCGACCAGCGGCCCGATCGGGATTGCCATCTTCATCGCCGCCACGGGCAGCTCGCGCCTGGGCGCCTTGCGGCCGGAGATCTCGGCCACCTTCTCGATCAGGTCCCGCATCCGGGCGATCTCGCCGCCCAGGACGTAGGACTCCCCCACCTTCCCGCTGTCGTGCGCACGCAGGATGCCGTCCGCGACGTCGTCGACGTGCACGAGGTTGAAGC
>DASUUL010000148.1:0-2439 GCA_036374115.1 Acidimicrobiia bacterium
GGACGCCAGCCAGGCTGCCAGCCGCTCCGCCTGGGTCCGCCCCCGCGGCGTGAGCTCGGGGTCGACGGGCCCGTCGCCGCCCTCACCGGGCCCGATCCGCACCGGCTCCGCGTGCCGGATCAGTAAGAGCTCCACTCCACCCCTCGTGTTTGTTCAGTAGTACTCATTCTGCGGCGGGTTCGTGCACAAACAAGTCAGGGGGCCAGTCCGAAGCCGAGGACGTCCGCGAGCTCGGCGAGGGCAGCGCCGGGATCGGCGACCTTGATCGTCGTCATGCCGAGAGCTCGGGCGGTCTTGAGGTTCACGCCCAGGTCGTCGAGGAACACCGACTCCGGCGGCGCCACGTCGAGACGGGCGCAGGCGAGCTCGTAGATGCGGGGGTCGGGCTTGCGCAGCCCCTCGACCGCCGACTCCACCACCGTGTCGAAGAGGTCGGTGAGCGTGGTCAGTCCGCGCTCCGAGGGCTCGTCGGCCGCCCAGTTGTTCGTGAGCGCACCCGTGCGGAGGCCGCGGGCGCGGATCGTGCGGAGCGCCGCGACCATCTCGGGGCGGGGATCGAAGCCGCCGGCGATCGAGCCCATCAACGCGGTGGCGTCGACGCGCTCGCCCGCGACGGCACACTCGGTCTCGAACGCGACGCAGAACTCGCCCACGGTGAGCTCCCCCCGCTCGAGTCGCGCCCACGCGCCGCCGTGGGCGTCGGCGAGCACGACCTCGCTCAAGAACCGGTGAGGGAGCCCGTGCTCCTCCTCGTAGGCGCGGAACACGTCGATCGGCGAGGGGAACACCACGCCACCCAGGTCGAAGATCACGGCTCGGTACGTCACGGGTCGATCAGCACTCCGGGGTTGAGGACGGCGGCGGGGTCCAGGGTCGCCTTGGCCGACCGCAGGGCATCGGCGAACAGTGCCGGGCGCTGGCGGTCGTACCACGGGCGATGGTCGCGTCCCACCGCATGATGATGCGTGATGGTCGCACCGTGCCGCATCAGCGCGTCGGACGCGGCCGTCTTCACCGCGTCCCACTGCTCGAGCTGGGCGCCGGCGCGTCCGGGTGCGATCACGGTGAAGTAGGGCGCGGGCCCGTCGGGATACACGTGGGTGAACCGGCAGGTGACGATGCCGGCCCCGGCGTCGACGGCAGCCAGGGCGTCGCGCGTGGAGCGCATCACGTCCTCGTACAGCGCCTCGAACCGGTCCCAGGTGATCGCGGTCTCGAAGGTCTCGTTGACGCAGCCCATCGCCACGAGCGCGTCGCGCGTGTAGGGCGCGCGCAGGAATGCGGTGCGCCAAGCGGCCGCGGCGCCGTCACGCTCCCCGGCGGTCGACGTGTCGCGGTCGCGGTCGTCGCGCACGCGTACCCCGTCGGTGGGCACGTCGCCACCGTGGTCGCGCGCGAGCTCGACGGCTCGAGCGAGCCAGGAGTCGACGGGGTGGTCGGCCGACTCGAACGCGATCAGCAGCAGGTGGGCCGCTCCGTCCGCCACTCCCGTGACGAGCGCCTCGGTGGCGTCGAGGAGCCGGCAGTTCGTCGGGTACAGGCCGCTCTGGGCGAGTGCCCGGGCCGCATGGGCGCCGGTGCCGAAGTCGTCGAAGCGGGCGGTGGCCGACCCCCGGTACCGGGGCCGGTCCTGGAGGCGCATCCACGCCTCGGTGACGATCCCGAGGATGCCCTCGGACCCGAGGAACAAGCGGTCGGGCGACGGCCCCGCGCCCGACCCCGGCAGGCGGCCCGACTCGAGCACACCCCGGGGTGTGACCACGCGCATCGACTCCACGAACTCGTCGATGTGCGTGTAGAGCGTCGCGTAGTGGCCGCCCGATCGGGTCGCGAGCCAGCCACCGAGGGTCGAGCACTCGAACGACTGCGGGTAGTGGCGCAACGTGAGGTCGTGCGGTCGCAGCTGGTCCTCGAGCGCCGGGCCGTACGTGCCGGCCTCGATGCGCGCGGCACGTGATGCCCGGTCGATCTCCACCACCCGCCCGAGCTCGCGGAGGTCGATGCTCACGACGCCGCGGTAGCCGCCGCCGGTCACGTCGCACTCGACACCGCCGACGACCGACGACCCCCCGCCGTAGGGGACGGCCGCGAGCTCGCTTCCGGCACACCAGTCGAGCAGCGCGACCACGTCGGCCTCGGTGCGGGGTAGCGCAACCAGGTCGGGTGGGTGGGGGAACTCGCGCCGAAAGCAACGCACGACGTCACGAAACGACTTGCCGTACGTATGGCCGGCGCGCTCGTACGGGTCGGTCGTGCAGATCTCGGCCAGTGTCTCCGGCGGCGCCACCCGCGGGTCGGGCAGGTCGATCTCGTCGAGCGCGGGCGGGTCGGCGACCGTCAGCCCGTCGAGCCCGAACATCCCCGCCAGCGTCGACGCCATCGCCTCCTGTTGCGCGCGGGTCGGCCCCTCACCCTCGTAGCCCCACCCCCAGAACTTCC
>DASUUL010000149.1:0-2503 GCA_036374115.1 Acidimicrobiia bacterium
TCAGCTGCGCGAGCACGAAGTTCGAGCTGGTACCGCTCGCGCGCCGGGGGGTCGTGCACACGTTCGTCGTCAACCACACGATGCCGGCGCCCTTCGTCGCGCCACTGCCCCTGGCCGTCGTCGACCTCGTCGACGGCGCCCGGGTGATGCTCCAGGTCACCGGACGGGCCGACGACCTGGCGATCGGCAGCCCGGTCGAGCTGGTGCTGCGCCGCTACGCGCACGAACGGGGCGTGCCGGTGTACGGGTACAAGGCCGAGGCGACGGCCCCGCCGGCGCCGGGCCCGGGTGGAGCCGCATCGGTGGAGGAGTCGACATGAGCTGGAACCGCGTCGCGGTCGTCGGGGCCGGCCTGATCAAGTTCGGCGAGCTGTTCGAGCAGAGCTACGAGCAGATGGCGGCGGGCGCGTTCCAAGCCGCCGTGGGCAGCGTCGACCGGGGCTTCGACCCGTCCCAGGTCGAGGCCGCTTTCGTCGCGACCCAGCGGGGGACGCTGTGGGGACAGGAGGGGATCGCCGGCAACACGGTCCCCACCGCCATCGGCCTGGCGGGCATCCCGTGCACCCGGATCGAGAACGCGTGCCCGTCGGGCTCGGACGCCTTCCGGGTCGGGGCGATGGCGGTGGCGAGTGGCGTGCACGACGTCGTGCTCGTGATCGGCGTCGAGAAGATGCGCGACAAGTCGACCGAAGAGGGGCTGTTGTCGCGCGCCGCCGCCGGGCATCCGATCTTCACCCGCGGCGAGACGGCCCCGGTGCTGTTCGCGCCGTTCGCGACCCGCCACATGCACGAGTTCGGCACTACACGGGAGATGCTCGCGTCCGTCGCGGTGAAGAACCACTACAACGGCGCCCGTGACCCGTTCGCCCACTTCCAGAACGAAGTCACGGTCGACGACGTGATCGGTTCGCCGCCCGTGTGCCACCCGTTGCACCTGCTCGACTGCTGCCCGCAGACCGACGGCGCCGCCGCCGTGCTGCTCGTCACGGCCGAGCGGGCGGGTGAGTTCACCGACAAGCCGGTCTACGTCGCCGGGTTCGGCGTGGCGACCGACCACCCGTACCTGCACGAGAAGACGACGTTCACCGGCCTGAAGGCGACCACCGCCGCGGCCGAGCGCGCGTACGCGATGGCGGGTGTGGAACCGGACCAGGTCGACTGCGCCGAAGTGCACGACTGCTTCACGATCACCGAGATCCTCGATATCGAGGACCTCGGCTTCGTCGACAAGGGCAAGGGCGGGGTGGCCTCGCTCGAGGGCGAGACGTCGCTCTCGGGCCGGATCCCGGTCAACCCGTCGGGCGGCCTGCTCGCCAAGGGCCACCCCATCGGCGCCACCGGCGTCGCCCAGCTCACGGAGTGCTGGTGGCAGCTACGGGGCGAGGCCGGCGAGCGTCAGGTCCAGATCCGCAACGGCTACGCCCTCCAGCACAACGTCGGCGGCCGCGGCTCGGGCGTCTCGGTCGTGAACATCCTGACCACCAACACCGCGTGATCAGCGTCGACACCGGCGGCGACGGCGTCTGCCGCATCACGCTCGACCGGCCCGAGGCCAAGAATGCCCTCACGATCGAGATGCGCGACGGCATCGTCGACGCGGTGCGCGCAGCACGCGCCGACCCTGCGGTCCGTTGCCTCCTCGTCACGGGCACGGGCGACGCGTTCTGCGCCGGCATGGACCTGTCGGCATCAACGGTCGCCCGCGCCGGCGGGGGCGGCTTCGACACCCGGTCGACCTCCGAGGCCCTGCGTGTCGGCGTCCAGGCCTTCGTCCGCGAGCTCTGGGAGCTCGACAAACCCACTGTCGCCGGGGTGAACGGTGTCGCCGTCGGACCCGGCGCCCACCTCGCGCTGGCCTGCGACTTCGTGCTCGTGCACGAGGCCACCCGCTTCCTGTGGTCGTTCGCCCGCTGGGGCCTCGTGGTCGACGCCGGCGGCGCCTACCTGCTCCCGCGTCTCGTCGGGCTCGCACGCGCGAAGGCGATGGTGATGCTCGGCGAGGGTTGCACCGGCACCGAGGCCGTCGACCTCGGGCTCGCCTACCGCTGCCTCCCCGACGCGGCCACGCTCGCGTCCGAGGCCGACGCCCTCGCCGCCCGCCTCGCCGCCGGCCCCACCCGCTCGCTCGGGCTCTCCAAGCGGCTCCTCAACGCCAGCTTCGAGACCGATCTCCCCCGCTCCCTCGAGCAGGAGGGCGCGGCGCAGTCGCTCGCCACCACCTCGGCGGACCTCGTCGAGGGCATGGCCGCGTTCAGGGAGCGCCGGGCCCCCCGCTTCACCGGCCGCTGAGCGACACCCGTCCCCGGCGCCGTTCCCGCACCACTAACGTGACGTCGGCGTCAGGAACGAGCGGGAGGGGCCGGCGTCGTGCAGCTGGCGTGGGGGCCGGAAGAAGAGGCGTTTCGGGCCGAGCTGATCGCGTTCGTCGAGGAGCACGCGCCGCCGGAGGCCAAGGTCGTACGCGACTTCGCCGACGACGACTCCGACTCCGCCGTCGGCGAGG
>DASUUL010000150.1:0-2334 GCA_036374115.1 Acidimicrobiia bacterium
AGGTGCTGGAGCGCAGGTTCGCCGAGGGCGCCATGTCGGTCGAGGAGTACCGCCAACGGCGTGAGCTCCTGGGAGATAAAGCTTCCGGTGCTCGAGAGTCCGGCGTCCGAGACGAGCCACCGACGGCATCCTGAACCACCAAGGGCAGCAAGTCATGACGAAGGCACCACCGCCGCTCCCGGGGGCCGGTTTGCCTGACACATGATACCCCTGTAGGGTATAGTCCTGAGTATGGCTACGCCCGAATCAAAGACCACGCCCGGTCCGGCCCGCCGGCTCGAGTTCGACGTCGAGGGCATGCACTGTGCCTCGTGCGTGAACCGGATCGAAGGTGCCCTGCAAGGGGTCCCCGGAGTGAGCAGCGCGGCGGTCAACCTCGCCACCGGGCGCGCCACCATCGAGGGCGTCGAGCTCGACCCGCAGGCGCTCGTGGAGGCGATCGGCGAGGCCGGGTACGAGGCTCATGGCCGCGCCGCCGACGACGGTGGCGATCGCGGTCGACTCGCACGGCTGACGCTCGACGTGAGCGGCATGCACTGCGCTTCGTGCGTCTCGAGCATCGAGGGGGCGCTCGTCGGCCTGCACGGGGTCGCCGACGCGAGCGTCAACCTTGCCACGGAGCGGGCGACCGTGGTGTACGACCCGCACGAGACCGACCCAAGGGGCTTGATCCGTGCGGTCGAGAGCGTTGGCTACTCGGCCCGCGAGGTCTCGCGCGAGCGTGAGCAGGGCGCCCGTGCCGAGGAGCACGAGCGCCGCGCCCGGCGCGAGCTTGGGCTCCTGAGGGCCAAGTTCGCGTTTGCGGCGGTGGTCGGCGCGCTCCTGCTGCTGCTCTCCTTCGCCTGGTCGCCGTTCGGCGAGCGGGCGACGATGTGGATCATGCTCGCCCTGGCCACCCCGGTGCAGTTCTGGGCGGGGTCACAGTTCTATTCGGGCGCGTGGAAGGTTGGTCGCCACGGCTCGGCCGACATGAACACCCTGATCGCGGTCGGCACGAGCGCCGCCTACCTCTACAGCCTCGTCGCCACTGTCGCGCCACGTGCGTTCGAGCCCGCGGGCCAGCTACCCGCCGTCTATTTCGACACAGCGGCCGTGATCATCGCGTTGATCCTGCTCGGCCGCCTGCTGGAGGCGAGGGCCAAGGCGGGCACGACGGCGGCGATCAAGAAGCTGATCGGGCTGCGGCCGCGCACGGCGAGGATCGTGCGCGACGGGGCCGAGGTCGAGATACCTGTCGACGACGTGCGCCCCGGCGACGAGGTCGTCGTGCGCCCGGGCGAGAAGGTGCCGGTCGACGGCGTCGTGGTCGAGGGGCACTCGACGCTGGACGAGTCGATGCTGACGGGCGAGAGCGTGCCGGTGGAGAAGGCGCCGGGTGACGAGGTGATCGGCGCGACCGTGAACAAGGCGGGCTCGTTCACGTTCCGCACCACCAGGGTGGGAGCGCAGACGGCGCTGGCCCAGATCATCCGGCTCGTGGAGGAGGCGCAGGGGTCGAAGGCGCCGATCCAGCGCATCGCCGATCGCGTGTCCGCGCGCTTCGTCCCCGCGGTGATCGCGATCGCGGTGCTCTCGTTCACCGTCTGGCTCCTGAGCGGCTCGAGCTTCACGAGCGCGATGCTCGCCTTCGTGGCCGTCCTGATCATCGCCTGCCCGTGCGCGCTCGGCCTTGCGACGCCGACCGCGATCATGGTCGGCACCGGCCGGGGCGCCGAGATGGGGATCCTCGTGCGCGGAGGCGAGGCGCTCGAGACGGCCCGCAAGCTCGACACGATCGTCCTCGACAAGACCGGGACTCTGACCCGGGGCGAGCCGGAGGTCACCGAGGTGCTGCCCGCGCAGGGCGAAGCCGCGCAGCTGCTCGCTCGCGCGGCCGCGGCGGAGTCCCGATCAGAGCACCCGCTCGGCGAGGCGATCGTCCGGCATGCTGGCGACCTGGGGGTCGACCTCCCGCACGTGGAAGACTTCCGGGCCGCTGTCGGCCATGGAATCACGGCTGCGGTGGGCGGCACGCGCGTGGCGGTCGGCAGCGTTCGCCACATGCGCGACCTCGGCATCGACACCGCGCTCCTGCATGCGGATGCCGAAAGGCTCGAGGGACAGGGAAAGACCGTCGTCTTCGTTGCGGTCGCAGGCGAGGCGGCCGGCTTGATCGCGATCGCGGACACGATCAAGCCCGAGGCGGCCGAGGCGGTGGCCGAGCTGCAGCGCCTGGGGCTGGAGGTGGCGATGGTGACCGGCGACAACCGCCGCACGGCGGAGGCGATCGCCCGCCAGGCCGGCATCGACCGCGTGCTCGCGGAGGTGCTGCCGGAGCACAAGGCGGAGGAGGTC
>DASUUL010000151.1:0-3895 GCA_036374115.1 Acidimicrobiia bacterium
CGATGATCCCCGGGCGGCCCCGGGCGCGCTCCTGGGGATGGACCTCGTGCGCCTCGGCCTCGAGCGCGGGCGCACCGCCGACCACGCCCTGACCGTGATCACCGAGCTGCTCGAGGAGCACGGCCAGGGCGGCAGCGGGGAGCAGGACCACGACGAGCCGTACTTCTCGTCGTTCCTCGTCGCCGACCCCGGGGGCGCATGGGTGTTGGAGACGAGTGGCCGCACGTGGGCGGCCCGCCCCGTCGACGACGGCGCTGCGATCTCGAACCGCGTCACCTTGGGTACCGACTGGACCCTGGCTTCGACCGACGTCGCCCCCGGCGCCGACTTCGACCGCTGGCGCGATCCCGCCGCACCCACGGGGATCGCCGATCACCGGCTGGCGGCGACCCGGCAGTGCGTCGCGACCGGCGCGGCCGCGGTCACCCCGGCCGACCTCGTGGCGACCCTGCGGCATCACGGTGAGCGCCCGTGGGGCGCACCCGGCGGCGACCCGGCCGACGTGTCGCCGCCGCCGACCGACGTCCACGACGACTGGTCGGGCGTCACGGTGTGCATGCACATCCGCGACTACCAGGCCACGACCGCGTCGATCGTCGCGGAGTTGCCGCGCGACGGCGCGCCGCTGCGGGCATGGGTCGCGCTCGGGAGCCCGTGCGCCAGCGTGTACGTGCCGGCGTTCCCTCCCACGGGTCTCACACCGCAGCTGGCCGAGCCGGCCACCTGGTCACGTTTCGCCCGCCTCCGTGACCGTGTCGAGGGCGAGGACGGCCCCGACGAGCTCGCCCAGATCAGGGCGGTGCTCGCACCCGTCGAGGCGGAGCTCTGGGAGGCCGCCGACGAGATCGCCGGCGATCCTGCGAGACAGCCGGCGTTCTCGGGCTCCGCATGGGTACGGGTCGAGGCCGCCCTCGAGACGCTCGGGGTCTAGCCGGCCGGAGCGGGAACAGTAGGTTCGGGGCGTGGAATACAACCTCGCCGACCTCTGGGAGAAGGTCGTCGACACCGTCCCCGGCAACGAGGCCATGGTGTGCGGCGACCGGCGATTCACGTACGCCGCCGCCGAGGACCGCATCAACCGCCTGGCTCACCACCTGGCCGGGCAGGGAATCGGTGCCGGCGACCACGTCGCCCTCTACCTGTACAACGGCGTCGAGTACCTCGAGGCCATGCTGGCGGCGTTCAAGCTGCGAGCCGTCCCGATCAACGTGAACTACCGCTACGTCGAAGAGGAGCTCCGCTACCTGCTCGCCGACGCCGACGCCAAGGCGGTGGTGTTCCACCGCGAGTTCGCCCCCAAGCTCGCCACCGTGCTCCCCGACCTGCCGTTGCTCCGGACGTTCGTCGTGGTCGACGACGACAGCGGCGCCGACCCGAGTGCCCTCGACGCGGTCGAGTACGAAGCGGCGCTCACCGCGAGCACACCCGAGCGCAACTTCCCGCCGCGATCGGCCGACGACCTCTACATCCTCTACACCGGCGGCACCACCGGGATGCCCAAGGGCGTGATGTGGCGGGCCGAGGACGTGTTCTTCGGCGCGTTCGGCGGCGGCGGGATCGGCAACGAGATCTCCACCCCCGAGGAGATCGCCGACCGGGCGCGCGACGGCGGCACCACCCGCTGCCTCCCGGCGTGCCCGTTCATGCACGGTACCGCCCACTGGATGGCGTTCATGGCGCTCTACACCGGAGGGTGCGTCGTCATCTCCCCCGAGCACCACCTCGACCCGGTAGCGCTGTGGGAGCTCGTGGCGCGCGAGCAGGTGAACTTCCTCGTGATCGTGGGCGACGCCTTCGCCCGTCCGCTGGTGGAGGCGCTCGACGACGGCGCCTCCGGCATCGACGTGGCGTGCTGCACGGTGGTGCTGTCGGGTGGCGCGATCCTGTCGCCTTCGGTCAAACGGCGCCTGGCCGAGCGGCTTCCCGGCAGCCTGATCATCGACGGGTACGGATCGTCGGAGTCGGGCGGGCAGGGCCAGTCGGTCACCGTCGCCGGCGCCGAGGTGAGCTCGACGCCACGATTCTCGGTGAACGACGAGACGACCGTGCTCGACGACGCGCTGCGCCCGGCCGCTCCCGGGGTCGTCGGCAAGCTCGCTCGCCGCGGCCGCATCCCGCTCGGGTACTACAAGGACCCGGGGAAGTCGGCGGCGACCTTCCCGGTGATCGACGGCGTGCGCTGGTCGGTCCCCGGCGACCACGCGCGCATCGAGGACGACGGCACCATCACCCTGCTCGGCCGGGGGTCGGTCTCGATCAACACCGGGGGCGAGAAGGTGTACCCCGAGGAGGTCGAATCCGCGCTCAAGGGGCACCCGGAGGTGTTCGACGCCGTGGTGGTGGGCGTGCCCGACGAGCGGTGGGGTGAGCGGGTCGTCGCCCTGGTGCAGCCGCGTGGCGGCGCCGCCCCGGAGTTCGACGAGCTCGACGCCCACGTGCGGGAGCACGTCGCCGCATACAAGGCGCCTCGCGCGGTCGTAGTCGTCGACGCGATCGTGCGCTCGCCGTCTGGCAAGCCCGACTACCGCTGGGGCAAGGCCACCGCGATCGAGCGTCTGGGCATCGCCGCTCCCCAGCGTGGGTAGCGTCGCGTCGATGAACCGGCTCGGGTCGGAGACCAGCCCGTACCTCCGCCAGCACGCCGACAACCCCGTCGACTGGTATCCGTGGGGCGACGAGGCGTTCGCGCGGGCACGCGCCGAGGATCGTCCCGTGCTGCTCTCCGTGGGCTACTCGTCGTGCCACTGGTGCCACGTGATGGCCCACGAGTCGTTCGAGGACCCCGACGTCGCCGCGGTCATGAACCGCCTGTTCGTGAACGTGAAGGTCGACCGGGAGGAACGGCCCGACGTCGACGCGGTCTACATGCAGGCGGTCCAGGCGCTCACCGGGCGGGGTGGTTGGCCGATGACGGTGTTCCTCGCGCCCGACGGCCGTCCGTTCTTCGGCGGGACGTACTTCCCGAAGGATGACCGCCACGGCATGCCGGGGTTCGTGCGCGTCATGGAGGCGGTCGGCGAGGCCTGGCGCACGCAACGAGACCAGCTCGGCGAGCAGGCGGGGAGGCTCCACGACCTCCTCGCCCGCAGCACCGGCTTCGGGGCCGCGGGGGGCGCCGAGAGCGCCGCGCAGTTGTCACCGGAGGTGCTCTCGCAGGCGGTGAGCGCAGTGGCCTCCCAGTTCGATCCCCGCTTCGGCGGGTTCGGCGGCGCGCCCAAGTTCCCCCAGGCGATGACCATCGACTTCCTGGCACGCATGTACGTGCGCGACCCGTCGGCGGAGACGCTCGACATGGTGCAGGTGTCGCTCGACGCCATGGCCGCGGGCGGGATGTACGACCAGATCGGCGGGGGCTTCCACCGCTACTCGGTCGACGACTACTGGCTGGTCCCGCACTTCGAGAAGATGCTCTACGACCAGGCGCTGCTGGCCGGCGCCTACCTGCACGGCTACCTCGTCACCGGAGAAGCCCGCTACCGGCGGGTGGTCGAGGAGACCGTGGGGTACGTGCTGCGCGACCTCACCCACGCCCGCGAGCCGGCGTTCTTCTCCGCCGAGGACGCCGACTCCGACGGGGTCGAGGGCAAGTTCTACGTCTGGAGCCGGGCGGAGATCGAGCAGGTGTGCGGCGAGGACGCCGACGCCGTGATCCGCTCGTTCGGGGTCACCGACGCCGGCAACTTCGAGGACCCGCACACCGGCTTTCGGGGCAACATCCTCCATCTGGTCGATCGTCGGGAGGAACTTCCCGAGGCGGTGGCGCGGGCACGGGCGAAGCTGTTCGCGGCGCGGGAGCAGCGGGTCCGCCCCGGCCTCGACGACAAGGTGCTGCTCGGATGGAACGCCCTCTTCCTGCGCGTCCTGGCCGAGGGCGCCGCCGCACTCGAGCGCGACG
>DASUUL010000152.1:0-12092 GCA_036374115.1 Acidimicrobiia bacterium
TCGAGGAGCGGACGGGGCGCCCGCCGCACTCACAGGCTGCACACGATGCTCCGCAGGATCACGAGGAGGAAGAAGACGACGAGGAACGACAGGTCGAACATGCCGGCGGGCGGGATGATGCGCCGGACGGGCGCCAGCACCGGCTCGGTGATCTCGTACAACACCATGCTGATCGACGCCCACGGTGTCCCGGGCCGAATGGGAAACCACGACATCACCGCGCGGGCGGCCATCACGACCATGTACACCGTGAGCAACGCGCAGAGGAGGAACACGGGCTACGCGTGGAACAGGCCGCGCGCCTGGAGCCGTTCCTTCTCCTCCGGGGAGACCTCCACGTTGTTCGGCGTGAGCAGGAAGACCTGCTCGGCAACCCGCGACATGGAACCACCCACGGCGTAGGCGAGCCCGCTCGAGAAGTCGATCAGCCGGCGTTGGAGCTCTCGGCTGACGCCCTGCAGGTTGAGGATCACGGGCTGGTTGGCCTTGAGCCGATCGCCGACCTCCTGGGCATCGTTGAACCCGAGCGGCTCCACCACGTGCACCTTCGCCGACGAGGTGGGCATCGCCCGGACGACCGACGAGCGCTGCGGCGAGATGTCGGACGGTTCGTCGCGCGCGACGGGCCGAACGGTCACGCCCTGGGCGGCCCCGGGCTCGCGGGGATCGCGTGGCACTCGCGGATCGCGGAGCTCGCGGGGGTCGCGGATCTCGCGCGCGGTCGGCCGCTCGCGCGCGTCGCGACCGGCGGGCTCCATATCGCCCGTGTCCCCGTATTCGTAGTCGGCGTCGTAGGCGAACTCGTCGTCGTCCTGGAGTCCCAGGTACACCATCGCCCGACGCCAGAGCGTTGCCATCAGTGATGCCCTCCCGGACGGGGTCAGCCTATCGCCGCGCGCCGGCCGAGGCGTGGACGCGCCGTCACAGCCGACGCTCGCCGAACAGCGCGCGACCGACGCGCACCATGGTGGCACCCTCCTCGATCGCGGTCTCGAAGTCGTCGCTCATCCCCATCGAGAGCTCCCGGAGCTCCAGACGCGCACCGAGCTCCCGCAACGTCGCGAACCACCGGCGCGGATCGCCCGACTGCGGGTGCACGGTCATCAGACCCTCCACCGCGAGGCCGTGACCGCGCAGGGCGTCCACCAGCGCGGCGGCATTCGCGGGCGCGCATCCTCCCTTCTGGGCCTCCTCGCCGAGGTTCACCTCGACGAGCACGCTCGCACGTGGGGCCCGGCGGGCGATCGCGGCACCGAGCACGTCACGGTCGACCGATTGCCAGACCGACACCCACGGTGCGAGCCGCGCGACCTTGTTGCGTTGCAGCCGGCCGAGGAAGTGCCAGCGGGGTGGGGACGGCGTGGAGGCGAGCCCGGGTGCCTTGGCGAGCAGCTCCTGGGCGCGGTTCTCACCGACGTCGCCGACCCCCGCCGCCAGCACGGCCGCGATGCGGGGTGCCGCGACGGTCTTGGTGGCGGCGACGAGCGTCACGCCGGCGGGGTCGCGCCCCACTCGCCGGGCGGCGGCCGCGATCCGGTCCCGCAGGGACTGCACTCGTGACGCGGCGTCGTCCGTGTTCACGATTCCCGTACGACGAGCATCGCCTGGCGGCCGGTCACGCCGTCACGCCGGTAGGAGAAATGGTCGAGCGACGCCGCTGTGCAGAGGTCGACGTCGTCCACGGCGGTGACGCCGGCCGCGGCCAGTGCCGCTCGCACCCCCGCCCGCAGGTCGAGCGCGGGCTCGCCGGCCTCGGTGCGGCCCACGACCGTGGGCCCGAGCCGGTCCGCGACCAGCGCGAGCTCGGTGGCGCCGAACGGGTACCGCGCCGGGTGGATGCACGGTCCGATCACCGCCCGCACCGGCGCCTCGTCGAGGCGGCGCAGGGCGGCGGCGGCAGCCTCCACGACGCCGGCAGCGAGGCCCCGCCAGCCCGCGTGCACCGCGCCGAGCGCCCCCGCCGACACGAGCGCCACGGGCGCGCAGTCGGCGGTGAGCACCACCAGCGGAGTGCCCGGCCGCGCCGTGACGACGGCGTCCGCATCGGGAACCCCGGCGCCTGCACGTTCCGCGACGACGACCACAGCCCCGTGGACCTGTCGCATCCGGAACCACGTCGCCGCATCCGCGGCCGCGCCACCGACCGCGGCCGCGACCCGCCGCCGGTTCTCGGCTACCGCAGCCGGATCGTCGTCCGTGAGTACACCGAGGTTCGCTGTGTCGTAGGGCGGCGCCGAGATCCCACCGTGCCGATCGGTGAACACCACCCGCGCCGCGCCGAGACCAACCTCTACGAAACCCATGGTGCGCTTCCGCTGGAGCCCGGCGAGCGCAGCGAGCCGGGGTTCAGCGGAGAAACTCGGGGACGTCGAACTCGTCGTCGTCGAAGTCGAGGGCCTCGTCGCGCTCGCTCGAGAACGGCGATTCGTCGCCCCCGAGGCCGAGCGACGGCGTGGTGAAGGTGCGCCCGAGGCTGCGCCGCTCGCCCTCGTAGCGGTCGAACCCGGCGGCGATGACGGTGACTCGGGTCTCGTCGCCGAGCGAGTCGTCGATCACCGCGCCGAAGATGATGTTGGCGTCGGGGTGCGCGGCCTGCGTGACGATCTCGGCGGCCTCGTTGACCTCGAAGAGGCCGAGGTCGGACGGTCCCGACACGTTGAGCACCAGCCCGCGGGCGCCCTCGATGCTCGCCTCCAGCAGCGGGCTCGAGATCGCGGCCCGGGCGGCGTTGACGGCCCGGCCCTCGCCTGACGAGTAGCCGATGCCCATGAGGGCGGAGCCGGCGTCGGCCATCACCATGCGCACGTCGGCGAAGTCGATGTTGATGAGCCCCGGGGTGGTGATCAAGTCGGTGATGCCCTGCACGCCCTGGAGGAGGACCTCGTCGCACATCTTGAACGCGTTGAGCATGGAGGTCTTGTCGTCGGAGACCTGGAGCAACCGGTCGTTCGGGATGATGATGAGCGTGTCGACCTTGCTCTTGAGCTCCTGGATCCCGGTCTCGGCCTGCACCGACCTCCGCCGCCCCTCGAACGTGAACGGGCGGGTGACGACCCCGAGGGTGAGTGCACCGAGGCCCTTGGCGACCTCGGCGACGACGGGCGCGCCCCCGGTGCCGGTGCCCCCGCCCTCGCCGGCGGTGATGAAGACCATGTCGGCGCCCTTGAGCACCTCCCCGACCTCTTCCTTGTGCTCGTCGATCGCCTGGCGTCCGATCTCGGGGTCGGAGCCGGCGCCGAGGCCGCGCGTGAGCTGGCGCCCGACGTCGAGCTTCACGTCGGCGTCGCTCATGAGCAGGGCCTGGGCATCGGTGTTGACGGCGATGAACTCGACGCCCTTCAGGCCGGTGTCGATCATCCGGTTGACCGCGTTGCAGCCCCCGCCGCCGATGCCGAGCACCTTGATGACGGCTAGATAGTTCTGCACCTCACCCAGCATCGGGGGCCTTCCTCGTCGGGGGACCTGTCTTCGTCACGGATGGCTTCGTCACGGATTTCCCCGGATCCGTCGGCAACCCGTCCGCCCCTGCCCCGGGGGCACCACATTCTCCCCGATCCGGGAGACGATCTGGTGAACCCTCGACGTCCACCTCAGGTAGAGAGTTATGTAAACCTATGCTTCTGGTCGAGACTGTAGTGAACCGGGGCCCGAAGGTCAACGCGCGCGCCCCGCCCACGGTCACGCGCTCCCGGTGACGGGCGCGGCCGGCACCCGCACGTCGACGTACGCGACCGGCGCCTCCCCCGACGCCGCCAGGACCGCCACGGCGGTGCGGCCCTTGCGGGCGAGGTCACGCGGGCGCCCGAGGCGCACCTCGACGCCGTCGTCGAGCTCGAGCGCCACCGCACCCCCGCCGACCACCACCGCCACCACGCGAGACCCGAGCTCGCCGGGCAGCTCGGCCACCACCCCGGCCCCGTCCCGGCTGCCGGCCCCGGCGGCCCCCGGCACCGGCACCCGCTCGAGGCCCCGGATCTCGGGGAGTGCCGGCGGCGTGGTCGCCGCTGCGATCACCCGGCCGGTGCGGTCGAGCACGGCGACGGACCCGTCGCCGCGGGCCGCCCAGGCCGCCGGCGTGCGCTCCACCACCGTGATCCGGAGCGCGTCGGGAAGGTCGCGCTCGACGCGGGCGTCGAGCACGGCCGGCACGGCCTCGATCCGCCGCTCGACGTCACCGGCGTCGAGGAGCAGGAGCGCGTCGCCACCGGCCACGCCCGCGGCCGCCCGGACCTCGGCGGCGACGGGGTCGGCGGCGCCGCGCACGACGATGCGATCGACATCGAGCGCGGCCGAGTTCACGAGCAGCCACCCGCCGGCGACGATCGTCGCGGCGGCCGTCGCGGCCACGAGCAGCCGGAGGCGCCGGCGTCCCTGCGCCCGCATCACGGCCGCGCGCCGGGCCCGGATCCGGGGGTCGATCGGGGCGGTCGCGGTGCTCACGGACGCGGCCGCCCGGCGAGGTCGAGCTCCTCGAAGCCCTCCCCCACCATCAGGAGCTCCGGCACGAGGCGCACGCCGGTGGCCTCGGCCACCCGGCGCTGCACTTCGGCCAGGAGGCGCGCGACGTCGGTCGCGGTCGCACCCGGCTCCGCCTGGAAGAAGTTCGCGTGCTTCGCCGACACGACCGCCCCCCCGACCCTGAGACCCTTGAGCCCGGTCGCGTCGATGAGGCGGCCCGCGGAGTCGCCCGGCGGGTTGCGGAACACCGAGCCCGCGTTCGCACCCCCCGGCTGGTGCTCCCGCCGCCAGCGGACGATCTCCCCGACCCGGGCCTCGCACGCGCCAGGAGTGTCGGGGGCGACGGCCAGCTCCGCGGCGACGACGACCTCGGTGGGCGAGAGCGCCGACCGGCGGTACCCGAGCTCGAGCTCGGCGACGCCACGCGCCGTCGGCGCGGCCCCCGACGCGAGGTCGACGATCCGTGCCCGGCGCAGGACGTCGGCGGTCTCGCGGCCGTGGCCGCCCGCGTTCATCCGGACCGCGCCACCGACCGAGCCCGGGATCCCCACGAAGAACTCGAGCCCGGCGAGACCGGCGGCGGCGCTGCGCCGAGCCAGCACGGGGAGCGCCACGGCGCCCCCCGCCCGCACGAGACGGTCGTCGGGCGCACCGGCGTCGAGGTCCAGGGCCTCGAAGTGCCCCTCGAGGAGGAGCGCGACCCCGGCGAACCCCCCGTCGCCGACCAGCAGGTTCGAGCCGCGGCCCACCACGAGCACACGGGGCCGATGGGTCGCGATCACGCCGGCGGCCGCCGCGAGCTCGGCCTCCGACCGGATCCGTGCCAGGACCGCCACGGGGCCGCCGATGCGGTAGGTCGAGAGCTCGCCGAACGGGACCCGCCGGGTGACACGGCCCGGGAGCCGCTCCTCCAGCTCGGCCGCAACCCGGTCGAGGGTCACGACGCGCCCGCCATCCACTCGTCGGGGACCGTCGTGAGGTCGCCCGCCCCCAGCGTGAGCACGATGTCGCCGGGACGCGCCAGGTGCGGAACGTGCTCGACGACGTCGGCGCGGCGGGGCAGGTACGTCACCGGCAGGCTCGGATGGCGGTCGAGCACGGCCCGCAGCACGAGACGCCCCGAGATCCCCGGCTGGGGCTGTTCCCCGGCGGCATAGACGTCGGTGAGCACGACGGCGTCGGCCTCCGCGAACGCGTCGCCGAAGTCGCGCCACAGCCGGGCCGTGCGGGTGTAACGATGGGGCTGGAACACCGCGATCACCCGCCGCCATCCGCCTTCACGGGCGGCCCGGATCATCGCCGCGATCTCACCCGGGATGTGCGCGTAGTCGTCGACCAGCGTGACGCCGTCGAGCTCGCCGCGGAACTGGAAGCGGCGGGCGACCCCCCCGAACGCGCCCAGGGCTGTGGCCACCGCGTCGAAGCCGATCCCCAGCTCGAGCGCGGTCACCGCCGCCGCCGCCGCGTTCTGGGCGTTGTGCCGGCCGGGGACGGGCAGCTCGACGACGCCCAGCCGTGTGCCACCGCGCTCCAGCGCGAACCGGCTTCCGATCCGCCCGCCCTCGTAGGCGACGATGCGGTAGCCGGCGTCGTCGGCCCACCCGTAGGTGATCACACCCTCGTGGCGGGCGGCCAGCGCCCGGGCGTGCGGGTCGTCGACGCACACGACCCGGGCACCGGGGAGCCCGGCGACGAAGCGATCGAACGCGGCGACGAGGGCGGAGAAGTCGCCGTAGTGATCGAGATGGTCGGGCTCGACGTTGGTGACGATCCCCGCCTCGGGGGCGAGCTCGAGGAACGTCCCGTCGCTCTCGTCGGCCTCCACCACGAGCCAGTCGCCGGAGTCGACGGCGGCGTTCGTCCCGACCTCGTTGAGATCGCCGCCGATCACGAAGCTCGGGTGCCAGCCCGCGCCCCGCAGCACGAGCGCCAGCATCGACGACGTCGTCGTCTTCCCGTGGCTGCCGGCGACCGCGACCGACCGCCGCGTCGCCACGATCGCCCGCAGCGCGTCGGCGCGCCGGAGCACCGGGATCCCCCGCTCCTCGGCCGCGCGCACCTCGGCGTTCGTGGTCGGGATGGCCGTCGAGATCACGACCGCGTCGGCATCCTCGGGGACGTTCTCCGGTCGGTGACCGGCGCGCGCGTCGACCCCCAGTACCCGCAGCCGCGCGAGCATGCGCGACTCCTTGAGGTCTGATCCGGTGACCCGGTGGCCCATGCCCGCGAGCACGGTCGCGATCGCGCTCATCCCGGCGCCGCCGATGCCGACGATGTGGACGCGCCTGCGCGCGCCGAGATCGAGGAGCCCGTCACCCCGCACGAGCGGCCTCCTCGACCAGGTCGGCGAGGCGGGCGGCGGCGTCGGGCCGTGCGAGCCCGTGGCCGGCCTCCGCCATCGCGTCGCGGCGGATGGGGTCCGCGAGCAGCTCGCCGAGGGCGGCGTCGAGGCCGGCGGCGTCGCACTCCTCGTCACGGAGGAGCACGGCCGCGCCTCCCTCGACCATCGTGCGCGCGTTGCGGGTCTGGTGGTCGCCCGGCGCGCCCGGCAGCGGCACGAGCACCGACGGCACGCCCGCGGCCGCGAGCTCGGCGACGGTGACGGCCCCGGCGCGCGACACTGCGACGGCAGCCCGGGCGTAGAGCCTCTCCATGTGGTCCTCGTAGGGAACGAGGTCGTACGCCAGCCGGTCGCCCGGGCGGCGGGCGGACGCGAGGGCGGCGGCGCACTCGTCGTAGTTGCGCATGCCCGCCACGTGGCGAATCGCCACGTCGCCGCGCGCCCGCCAGCGCGCGTACAGGCCGAGCGCCGCCCGGTTCAGGCGCCGGGCCCCGAGACTCCCCCCGACCACGGCGACGAGCGGCGGTGCGACGGGCGCCCGCCGGACCCTCGCCACCTCCGGACGGATCGGGTTGCCCGTGAGGACCGCGCCCCGGAGGGGCGTACCCGGGAGCGACACCGCGGCCCGGGCACCGAGGCGTACCGCCACGCGGTTGGCGAGCCCGGGGGCCGCGTTCTGCTCGTGTACCACCGCCGGCACCCGCCGCAGGCGCGCCGCCAGCAGGCACGGGAGCGACGCGTAGCCACCCACGCCGACCACGACACGGGGTCGCGCCCGGCGCACGATGCGCCGCGACCGCGCGAACGCGACCACGTTCTCCCACAGCGCGCGCAGGTTGGCGAGCGTGAGGCGACGCTGGAGACCGCGGCCGGGCAGCAGATCGATGGCGTAGCCGGCCTCCGGCACCACCCGGGCCTCCAGGCCGCGCCGGGCGCCGACGAAGCGGATGCTCGTCGAGGCGTGGCCCCGGCGAACCAGCTCGTGGGCGAGCGCGAGCGCGGGGTACACGTGCCCGCCGGTCCCACCCCCCGTCACCAGGGCGAACACCGGCCGCTCCCCCACCTCGGACGGACCCGGGCTCACGCCGACCTCCGCGCGACCGAGCCCAGCAGGCCGGCGGCCGCCATCGTGAAGACGAGCGCCGAGCCCCCGAACGACACGAAGGGCAGCGGGATCCCCGACACCGGCAGCAGGCCGACCACGCCACCGATGTTGATCGCCGCCTGCCCGACGACCCACACGGTGATCCCGGCGGCGAGCAGCATCCCGAAGCGATCCGGGGCCCGCGCCGCGATGCGCGTGCCGAGCACGGCGAAGGCGACGAACAGCCCCACGACGAGCAGGCAGCCCAGGATCCCCAGCTCCTCCCCGATGATGGCGAAGATGAAGTCGGTGTGCGCGTTGGGGAGGAACAGCCACTTCGACCGGCCCGCGCCCAGGCCGACCCCGGTCCAACCGCCGCTGCCCAAGGCGATCAGGGACTGCGACACCTGATACCCCGTGTTCGACGGGTCGGTCCACGGGTGCAGGTACGTGAACACGCGGGCGCGCCGGTAGGGCTCCGCGACCGCGAGGACAGCGGCGGCGAGCACGCCGGCCCCACCGAGCACGGCGAGATGCCGCAGGCGGACGCCGCCCACCACGAGGACCGTCCCGACGATCAACGCGAGCACGACCGTCGAGTCCATGTCGGGCTCGCGCAGCACGAGCAGAGCGGTGACGCCGAACACGAGGAGGACCGGCCGCAGGACCCGCCGCCAGTCGTACACGTCGTCCGCCCGCCGCGTGAGCACGTCGGCCGAGAAGACCAGCAACGCGAGCTTGGCCAGCTCCGTCGGTTGGAACCGGAAGAACCCGCTGCCGAGCCAGCGCCGCGACCCGCCGACGTAGATCCCGATGCCGGGCACGAGCACGAGCACGAGGAGCACGACGCTCACGACCAGGAGCGGGAGCACCCAGCGGCGCCACGCGTGGTAGTCGATACGGGCCGTCACCGCGAACGCCACGCAGCCGAGCACGGTCCACAGCAGCTGGCGCTGGAAGAAGTACCACGCCGATCCGTAGTTGGTCAGCGACGCGACCGACGACGCCGAGAGCACCATCACGACACCGACGATGTTGAGCACGCCCACGGTGACGAGCAGCACCATGTAGGTCGCCGTGCGCGCCGGCGCCGCGGTCGCCCACCGCGCGCGGAGCGCACCGACGCGGCGCGTCACGGGCGCGTGGAGCCCGGCGGCGGTGACGCTCATTCGGGAACCCCCGCGTGTGAGGCGCCGGCCGGCCGCCCGCCGACCAGGCGTGCGACCTCGGCGGCGAAGTCGTCGCCGCGGGCCGCGTAGTTCGGGTACCAGTCGAGCGATGCACACGCCGGCGACAGGATCACGACGTCGCCCGGCTCTGCGAGCGCGCTGGCCCGCTCGACGGCGTCGCGCATCCGGGTGGCGACGGCCACCGGCACGACGCCGCTGAACGCGGCCTCGATCTCGGACGCGGCCTCGCCGATGGCCACGACCGCACGCAGGTGCTCGGCCAGGCGCCGCAGCACGGAGAGGTCGAGGCCCTTGTTCCGCCCCCCGGCGACGAGCACGACCGGCACCGTCGTGGCGGTGACCGCGGTGACCGTGGCGTGCGGATTGGTGGCCTTGGAGTCGTCGTAGTAGCGGACCCCGCCCGCCTCGCCCACCGGCGCGAGCCGGTGCGGGAGGCCGTTGAAGCCCCGCAGCGCGTCGCGCACTCCCTCGGGTGTCGCGCCGACGTCGAGCGCGGCGGCCACCGCCGCCAGCGCGTTGGCCCGCTCGTGCGGGGCGTCGCCGACCGTCTCCAGCGGCGCGATGTCACCGCCGCCGGGGGCCACGAGGCCGCCCGCGCCGACGCGGTAGCCCAGGGTGTGGCCGGGCCGGAGCGAGAAACCGACCCGGCGCGCCGGCGCGGTTGCGGCCAGGGCGGTGACCTGCGCGTCGTCGGCGTTGAACACCAGCAGGTCCCCGCCGCCCTGGTGGGCGAACACCCGCGCCTTGGCGGCGGCGTAGGCCGCTTGCGAGCCGTGCCAGTCGAGATGGTCGTCGGCCAGGTTCAGGAGGACGGCGACGCGGGGGCGGAACGCCGGGGTGGTGAAGGCGAGCTGGAACGACGACACCTCCGCGACGAGTACGTCGGCGGGCTCCCCGGCGGCATCGAGCAGCGCGGTGCCGATGTTGCCGGCGGCGCGGGCGTCCACACCCGATGCGGTGAGCATCGCGGTGACGAGCGTGGTGACGGTGGTCTTGCCGTTCGTGCCGGTGATTGCGACGAGTGGCGTGTCACCGGCGGCCTCGGCGGCCAGGTCGATCTCGGCGCGCACGGGCACGCCCGCGGCCTGCGCGGCCGCGATCGCGGCGTGGCGGGCGGGCACGCCCGGGCTCGGCACGAGCAGGTCGGCCCCGGGCGCGACCTCGGCGACCACGGAAGGCGCGGGCGCCTCCAGCACCTCGGCACCGAGGGCCGCGGCCGCGTCGGCGCGCGCACGGTACGCGGCGTCGGCGCGGGGCTCGTCCTCGAGCACCGTCACGCGGTCGCCGGCCGCGCGGGCGTACCGCGCCACCGCGTCACCGGTCACGCCCAGTCCGAGCACCACGACGTGCCCCATCAGTCGATCGCTCCCGGAATGCGGATGAAGTCGGCGTAGAAGAGTCCCATGCCCAACGCCACGCAGATGCCGGCGAAGAGCCAGAACCTCACGATCACGGTGAACTCGGGCCAACCCCCGACCTCGTAGTGGTGGTGGATCGGTGCCATGCGCAGCACCCGGCGCTTGAAGCCGCGGAAGGCGACGATCTGGGCGATGACGCTCACCGTCTCGACCACGAACAACCCTCCGAGGATCGGCAGGAGGAGGTTCGTGTTCGTCAGGAGCGCGAGGCCACCCATCGCGCCGCCGATGGCGAGGGAGCCGGTGTCCCCCATGAAGATCTTCGCCGGTGCCGCATTCCACCAGAGGAAACCGACGCAGGCGCCCATCATCGCGGCCGCCACGACGGCGAGATCCAGCGCGGGCGCGGCGTTCCCCGGTGTGAAGCCGTAGGTCTCGGGATGACGGAACTGCCAGAACGCGACGATCACGAACGCGGAGAAGATGAGGGTGGCGGCGCCGGCGGCCAGACCGTCCATCCCGTCGGTGATGTTCACGGCGTTGGACGTCCCGGTCACGATCAACACCGCCCAGACGAACCACAACCACGTGCCGAGATCGACGTCGAGCAACCGCGTGAACGACAGGTGCGTCGACGTGTCCACCCACTCCAGCGCCACGACTGCGAACGCCCCCCCGACGAGCAGCTGGCCGCCCGTCTTTCCGCGCTTGCGGAGACCGAGGTTCCGGTGCTTGCGGACACCGAGGTAGTCGTCGACGAACCCGACCGCGGCCAGGCCCATCACCAGGAGCATCAGCGTCACGCCCGTGCGTGCGAACCGGATCTCGGCCGTGACGATGTGGGCGACGAAGTAGCCCACGACCGCACTCGCGACGATGGCGACGCCGCCCATCGTCGGCGTCCCCGCCTTCTCTGCGTGCGGATGGGCGAAGGGGCCGTCGTCGCGGATCGCCTGGCCGATGCCGCGGGCACGCAGCAGCGAGATGAGGAACGGGGTGCCGAACACGCACAGCAGCAGCGCGATCGCTCCCGCGAGGAGCAGCGCGATCATGCCAGCGCCGCCTCGTCGACGAGGGCGGCGGCGACGCGCTCGAGGCCGACGGCGCGACTCGCCTTCACGAGCACGGCGTCGCCCTCGCGGGTGCGCGTGGCGACCGCATCGACCGCGCCGGCGGCGTCGGCGACCTCGACCACCTCGAGGTCGGCGCGACCGGCGGCGCGGGCACCCGCTGCGATCGGGCGGGCCTCGTCGCCCACCACCACGAGCACGGCGACACCCTGCTCGACGGCCGTACGCCCGACCTCGCGATGCGCCGCCTCCGCCTCGGCCCCCAGCTCGCGCATCTCGCCCAGGACGGCGATGCGCCGGCCCGGCACGGGCAGGCGGGCGAGCGACCGCAGCGCGGCCTCCGTCGACGTCGGGCTGGCGTTGTAGGCGTCGTTCAGCACCGTGACGCCGTGGTCGGTGCGCACGAGCTGCATCCGCCACTCGGCCGAGGTGGCGGCGCCGAGGCCGGCGGCGATCTCCTCGAGCGGGACACCGAGCTCGACCGCGGCCGCGGCCGCCATCGCCGCGTTCAGCACCTGGTGCTCCCCCCGCACCGAGAGCCGAACATTGGTCGAGCCCACGGGTGTGTCGAGGCGGAACGACGGGCGCAGC
>DASUUL010000153.1:0-16597 GCA_036374115.1 Acidimicrobiia bacterium
CGTCGTCGGCCTGGTGGACGAGGAGCTCGAGCTCACTCGGATCGAACTGACCGTCGCCGTCGGTGTAGAAGACCCACTGTTTCGTCGCGCCGGCGAACCCCGAGAGGAGCGCGCCGCCGTACCCGCGGCTGTGCTCGTGCACGACGATCCGCAGCCACGGCTGCGAGTCGGACAGCTCCTCGAGCACCTCCTGGGAGCGGTCGGTGGACCCGTCGTTGACGACGATCACCTCGCCGTCGGCCCCGACCTCCTCGATCGTCTCGGTCGCGGCCGTGACCATCGACGCGATCGTCGCCTCGTCGTCGAGACACGGGAAGAACGCCGAGATCGACTCGACAGCGGGATTGGTGGGGCGGCTCGGCACGCGCGTCCTCGGCTGGCTCGGGGCTCGTGAGTGGGCGACCTGGCGGCACTGGAGCCCCGCAGCTTAGGAGAGCGCCACCCGGGCAGCCGTCCGAACGTTGCCCCCGCTGGTCAGCCACAGCGACAGGTGGCCGTCGGCGGCACTGGTGCGAAGCTCCAGCGTCTCGCCCGGCTCCACGGCCACCTTGTGCTCGAGCTCGGCGCCGGCCAGCCGCGCGCCGGGCACCGCTCGGGCGAGCTCGTCCTCGATCGCTTCCCAGTACGCGGCGTTGTTCACGTGGGCGAGCACGTCGAAGTCGCTCGTACGCAGCGGCCATGGCCGCGATCCCGCCTCGGGCGGCGGTGGCGGGAGCCGGAGCCGGCCGCTCACGCGCCGACCGCCGGCGGACTCGCCGTAGAGGTCGAAGAACCAGTTCTCGAGGGGTGCAGGCGCACCGGTGTCGGGATCGACGTAGACCCAGATCGCCACGGCCTCGGCGGCCACCCTCCCGTCGACGGTCAGCGTCGTTCGCCGTTCCGCCCACCGGCTGCCGGTGCCGCTGCAGAACGTCACCACCTCGACGTCGTCGTTGAAGACGGGCAACGAGCCGAGCTCGAGCGCGAGACGCCGCATCACCCACGGGGCGTCGATCCCGGCATCGCGTACGTCGTCGCCGGCAACGTCTTGGAGGTAGCGCGCCAGCGCGTCGAGGCGCAGGCGCCCGGATGCGGTCGCGTCACCGAGGCGCACGCGCCTCGTGTGCACGTACCGGCGCCCCCTGGCGGGCAGGGGCACGAACTCGTGCGAGTTGCCGCTCACGGCTTCAGGACTCCGCCTCCGACGTCGATGGTCCGCGCCGACACTGTCGCGCACGCCTACGGTCTGGCGCGATCTCTGGCGGGAGGAAAAATGGCGCGATTCTTGGACCGGCTCGGGCGGGGTGCCGCACGGCACCACTGGCTCGTCATCGGCGTCTGGCTGGTGATCGCGGTCGGGCTCGTCGTCGCGGCGAAGGCGTCGGGGGGCGAGACCGTCGACAACTTCACCATCCCGGGCACCCAGTCGCAGGACGCCGCCGATCTGCTCGAGGACCGCTTCCCCTCGCAGTCGGGCGACACGGCATCGGTCGTGTACCAGGCCCCGCAGGGCAAGGTGACGGATCCGGCGAACATCGCCGCCATCGGCGAGGTGCAGGACGCGCTGGCGAAGCTGCCCCACGTGAGCGGTGTCACCGGACCGGCCATGGAGCTCCTCGGCGACGCCAACTGGTGGCTCCCGAAGTGGCTCGACCGCATCCTCCCCCGCATCGAGATCGAGTAGCGGGCCCGCGATCCGCAGATACGCTCCCGCCCCATGACTGCGGTGTTCGTCCACGGTGTGCCCGAGACCACCCATGTGTGGGGCAAGGTGCGGGCGGAGCTCGACGACGTGCAGTCGGTCGCGCTCGCGCTCCCCGGCTTCGGGGTGCCGGTGCCCGCCGGCTTCGGCGCCACGATGGACGAGTACGCGGAGTGGCTCGTCGGCGAGCTGGAAGCCCTCGGCGAGCCCCTCGACCTGGTCGGCCACGACTGGGGCGGCCTGCTCACGGGCCGGCTCGTCAGCATCCGTCCCGACCTCGTCCGGTCGTGGGTGTCGGACGCGGTCGGCGGGTTCGACGACCAGTGGGAATGGCATCAGATCGCGCAGGTCTGGCAGACGCCCGGTGAGGGCGAGGAGTTCTTCCGCGTCCAGCGCGAGCTCGCCGAGGCCGATCAGCTTCCCCTCTTCACCGCCATGGGTGTCCCCGAGGACGACGCCCGGGCGATGGTCCGCGCCGGGAACCCGACCATGGACGACTGCATCCTGAAGCTCTACCGGTCGGCCGTCGACGTGAGGACGCAATGGGGGCCGGCGCTCGGGCATGTGCCGGCGCCGGGACTCGTCCTGATCCCGAGCGACGACCCGGTCAACGTCCCCGACGCCGCCCGGCGCGTCGCCGAGCGCAGCGGAGCCCGGGTCGAGGTGCTGGAGGGCGTCGGTCACTGGTGGCCGTACGAGGCGCCCGAGCGCGCCGCGGCGGTACTGCGCGAATTCTGGGCTTCGGTCTGACCGCCCGGGCACCGGCGGCGCCGGCTATGCGTCCGACACCCGGATGCGGATGCGCTTGTTCCCCTTGCCCTTGCTCTCGGTCTTGACGACCTCGATGCGTCCGACCTCGTCGGTGCTGCGCACGTGGGTGCCGCCGTCGGCCTGCTTGTCGAGCCCCACGATGTCGACCACCCGGATCTCCTTCACGGAGGCGGGGATGAGGTTCACCTTGGTGCGGATGAGGTCCTCGTCCTCGACGGCGACGTCGTGAGGGAGGAAGGAGATCTCGATGGGTCGGGCCGCCGCCAGCTCGGCGTTGACGGCCTCCTCCACCTCCTGCGCGAACCCGTCCGGGAGCGGGTCGAACTCGAAGTCCATGCGGGCCTCGAGCGGCTCCATGTTCCCGCCGGTGGCGGGCTTGCGCCACCGGTTCCAGATCACACCGCCGAGCACGTGGAGCATCGTGTGCGTGCGCATGAGCGCATGACGGCGCTCCCAGTCGATCTCGCCGTGGACGGTTGCACCCTGGGCCGGGACGTCGCCCTCGAGCGCGTGCCACACCAGGTCGCCGTCTTTTGTCACCGCGGTCACGCGCGCCGCGCCGAGCGTGCCGGTGTCGTGAGGCTGGCCGCCGCCGGTGGGATAGAACGCGGTCCGGTCGAGCGCGACCCGGTCGCCGTCGACGCCGACCACGGTGGCATCGAACCCGCGGAGGTACGAGTCGTGGAGGTACAGGAGCTCGGTCGCCATACGACGATTCTGCCCGATGCGACCTCGCCGGCCGCGCGGGCTTAGGGTCGGCGCATCGACGTCAGCGGACGCAACTGGGGGGCCACCCCCGAGGAGCGGGCGATGGCGTTCCCGTGCGACCGCCACCTGCCCGATGCCCACGACGCCTGCTTCCGCGCCGTCGCCGTCGAAGCGCCTCCGTCCGTCGTGTTCCGGTGGTGCTGCCAGCTCAAGGCGGCGCCCTACAGCTACGACTGGGTCGACAACCTCGGCCGACGCAGCCCGCGGACGCTGACACCCGGCCTCGAGCGCCTCACGGTCGGCGAGCGGGTGGCGACGATCTTCCGCCTGGTCGACTTCGAGCCCGATCGTCACCTGACGATGCTCCTGCGGAACAGCCCGGTCTTCGGCGACGTCGCCGTCACCTATCTCGTCGCTCCCGCTCTCGAGGGCACCGCACGAGCCCGCCTGATCGTGAAGCTGCTCGTCCGCTACCCCGGCCCGGCCTTCCTCCGGCCGGTATGGGCGCGTCTCTTGCCCCTCGGTGATCTCGTGATGATGCGCCGCCAGCTCCTCAACCTGAAGTCGCTGGCCGAGGCGGACGCGAGGGCAGGTCGAGCTGGCCCGATGCGGGGCCCCGACACAGAGGTGCGAACACGGTGAGCGACTGGATGCAGCGGTACCTGGACGCCTGGAACCATCACGACGGGGCCGGGGTCGCGGCGTTCATGGCCGACGACGCGAGGTATGAGGACGTCGCGCTCGGGGCAGAACCGTGACTACTGGAACCTCGCCGAGTTCCTGGTGCAAGTCGGCATCCTTCCCGGGCCGGGAGGGTAGCGGCCAGGGCGCAAGCGGCGCTGCCGGCTCCGCTTCCGGGTGGCGGGAAATCGGTGGCGGCTCGCGGGGCCGCCTGCCATCGTGCACCCGTGCCCGAGATCTACTTCGACGAGCGGATCGCGGAGGGGTACGACGCGCTGTGGGCGGACGCGTTCGATCCTGCCGTGGTCGACCCGGCCGTGAACGTCCTCGCCGAGCTGGCGGGAACCGGCGCCGCGCTCGAGCTCGGCATCGGTACCGGCCGCATCGCGTTGCCGCTCAGCCGCCGCGGCGTTCACATCCACGGGATCGAGCTGTCGCCGGCCATGGTTGCGAAGCTGCAGGCCAAGCCGGGCGCCGACGACATCGCCGTGACCATCGGCGACTTCGCGACCACGAGCGTGCCGGGCGAGTTCGCGCTCGCCTACCTCGTGCGGAACACGATCACGAACCTGACCACGCAGGACGAGCAGGTTGCGTGTTTCCGTAGCGTCGCCGCGCACCTGGAGCCCGGCGGCTGCTTCGTCATCGAGGTCTACGTCCCCGAGCTCCGACGTCTCCCGCCCGGTGAGACCGTCCACGCGTTCACGGTGACCCCGACGCATCTCGGCTTCGAGGAATACGAGGTCGCGACGCAGATCGCGGTCTCCCACCACTACTGGGTGATCGACGGCCGACTCGAGACGTTCTCGTCACCGCATCGCTACGTGTGGCCGTCAGAGCTCGACCTCATGGCGCGACTCGCCGGCATGATCTTGCGCGAGCGGTGGAGCGACTGGAACCGTGCGCCCTTCACCAGCGACAGCCGGAGCCACGTCTCGGTCTGGGAGAAGGTGGCGTAGCGAGCACTCGCGCGCACCGTCGTGTGATCAGAGTCCCGCGCGCGACGTCCGACCCCTCGCTCAGTCCTCGATCTCCGCCGCGGCCGCGCGCGCCAGGCGCCGGCCGGCCGGGGAGAGCACGCTCCCGGCGACCCCGACGACCGTGATGACACCGCCCACGACGTGGGCCCAGCCGATCGGCTGCGTCAGGAACACCCACGCGAAGAACCCGGCGAAGAAGG
The DNA here is from genome assembly GCA_036374115.1 of Acidimicrobiia bacterium. Lineage (GTDB taxonomy): Bacteria > Actinomycetota > Acidimicrobiia > IMCC26256 > JACDBD01 > JACDBD01. The sequence continues at coordinate 5,022 of DASUUL010000153.1, forward strand.
GGGTGGCCAGGCGGATGACCGGCGGGATGTTGGCCGGCACGTACTGCAGCGGCCAGGTCATCACGAAGTGCCCGAGCAGGCCGGGGAACAAGGCGATCCCCGCCGCCAGCACGAGCGATTCGCCGTCCACCGAGCCGAGCGGCTCCCCGAAGGCCAGGACGAACCCCGACACGGTCACCGCGGCGACGAGCATCACGCCGAACAGGAACGGGAGGACGTCGATGTGGGCCCGCCCGCGCTTCGAGAACAGGAAGAAGAACGCGAACGCGATCACGTTCAGGGTCGCGAGGAGCATGCCCACCGGATCACCCTCCGGGCCCGACGACCCCGCCAACACCACCACGATCGCTCCGGCGATCGCCACCAGCGACCAGAAGCGGAACGTCGCTCCCGTACGCTCGCCGAACATGGGAACCGCTACCGCTCCCACCACGAGCGGAGACAGCGTGCTCATCAGGGTGACGTCGACGACCGAGGTCGCCTTGATCGCGCTCATGAAGAAGAGCTGGTGGACGCCGAACGCCGCGCCGGCCCGCAGTGCCCAGCCCCACCCGTGGCGGTCGGGCCGGCGACCCGTGACCCGGACGTGGACGAGTGTGAGCAACCCGAACGCACCGACACCGAACCACAGCCGGTAGAAGGAGAGCACCGGCCCCGACACGTTCGACGCCGCCACCATGACCGGCCCGATGCTGTAGAGCACGACGCCCAGCCAGACGAGCGCGATCGGCTGACGGCGGCCCAGCGCGCGCATCCGGGCCGAGAACGCGACTGTCGGGCTCGGGGGGTACGTCGTCACTGCGCCGCCAGTATGGAGCCGCGACCACGCCGCGGCCCAATGGCTTTTCGCCGGCGCCGATCGGTCACCGTCGGGGCGGCGTGCGGCGGTACGCTCGGCCGCCGTGGCAGTCACGGTCCGCGCGGCTACGGACGACGATGCCGGCGCGGTCGCCGCCCTGCTCACCCAGCTGGGCTATCCCACGTCGCCCGACGACGCGTTGGCGCGCCGACGCGATGTCACCAGCGCCGGGTCGGAAGTTCTGGTCGACGACGACGGCGGGCGGGTCGTCGGCGTCGTGAGCTTCCATGTGATCCCGCTTCTCGCCGAGGGCGGCGGCTTCGTGCGGATCACCGCCTTGGCCGTCGCCGAAGATCGGCGGGGAGAGGGTGTCGGACGCCTTCTCGTCCGCGAGGTGGAGCGGCGGGCGCGCGAGCAGGGCGCGACCAGCGCCGAGGTCAGCAGCGGCTTGAAAGAGACCCGAATCGACGCGCACCGCTTCTATCCCTCGCTCGGCTATCGCCGCGCCGACCAGGAGTCGGTGGTCTACCGCCGAACGCTCGTCGAGGACTGAACGCATCGCGCCACGGCTGGGGATCGCGCACGAGGCGGGGTCGTTGGCCGGAGCGCGTCGTCCGGCGGTCATGGGCTGAGCAGGCGATCCAGAGTGCGGCCCGTGAGCGCGCCGACGGTGAGCCCCATGGCTACTGCCGCCAGGACACCGACGACCGCGTGGATCCAACCCGGCCACCCGTCGGGCGCCGCGGACAGCGCCACGACCGGGATCATGACCCCGAGCAGCCAGGCGCCCGCCGTGACCCAGACCCACCGGCCGGACGCGGGAACCGTGCGTCGCAGGACGAGCCATTGCGCGTATCCCATCGACAGCAGCGCCGCGACCCAGGCGGGCGCCAGCACGGCAGCGAGGACTGCGGGCGGGGCGACGGCCGACCCCGCGAGCGCGCCACCGCTCATGCCGACGAACCATGCGAACCCCGCCGCCGCCGTCGTCGCCAGGACCCACGCCCGGCGGTCGACCGCAGGCGCGGAGCGCGCCAGCACCCATGCCTGGGCTGCCCCGAGAGCCGCGCCCTCCAACAAGCCCGCGACCGTGAGGCCGACCACGAGGGCCGCATCCGACACCCCGGCGGCGGCCAAGCTGGCCCCGGTGACGGCCGGCGGCACGAAGCCGACCAGCTCGCCGACGAGAAAGGCGAGCGTCCAGCGGCGCCGCAGCCTGCCGAGTCCGTCGACGGCGAGCGTCGACACGGGCGTGACCGGGGCGCCGGCCGCGCCATCACCGCTCGCCGGGCCCGATCCCTTGCGACCCACGCCTCGAGCATGCGCATGTCCCGTCGCGGGGGGAAGGGCCAGGAGACCCGATTCACCCGCGACGCACGCGCAATGGGCGCCGACCCCGATTCTCCTAGCCCTGGGTACCGACCCTGAGCTCGCGGAACGGGGTGCTCTTGTCGGGGCCCGGCTCCTTGGGCAGGCCCAGCACACGCTCGCCGATGATGTTCTTCTGGATCTCGTCGCTACCGCCGTAGATCGACACCGCCGGCGCGAACAGCGACATCTCCTGGAGCATCCCGTGCAGGGGTGCGTCCTTGCCCATGAGCATGCCGTCGGCGCCGATGATCGCGAGCCCGAGGTCGCGGGTCAGGCGGGTGATCCGGCTCATCAACAGCTTGGCCGTGTTGGCCTCGGGTCCGGGTGCCCGGCCCGCCGCCTTGGCCGCCTTCGCCCGCAGCGCGGTGAACTTCCCGATCTCGGTGAGCATGTAGAGCTGCGCGAGCTCCTGGCGGATGTGCACGTCGTCGTTGCAGCCCTGGTCGCGTGCGATGTCGACGAGCATGTGGGCCGACTTCCCCGTCGCCGATCCGGCCCGAGGTGGCGGCGCCGACGCCACGTCGCCGACGCGCTTGCCGAGCATCTTCGCCTTCGCGCCCGGTGCGGCACCGCCGACGGCGCCACTCCCGCCGCTCCCGAGCCCGGCGCGCTCGTTCGCCAGCGTGGTGTTCGCCACCGCCCAGCCCTCGTTGAGCCCGCCGATGCGGGCGGCGTCGGCGACGCGGGCGTCGTCGAAGAACACCTCGTTGAACAGCGCCCTGCCCGTCATCTCGCGGAGCGGGCGGATCTCGACGCCCGGCTGGTCCATCTCGATCGCGAAGTAGGTGATGCCCTTGTGCTTCGGCGCGTCGGGATCGGTCCGGGCGATCAGCATGCCGAGGTCCGCGATCTGTGCGCCGGAGGTCCACACCTTCTGGCCGTTGATCACCCACTCGTCGCCGTCGCGCTCGGCGCGGCACTGGAGGCTGGCGAGGTCGGAGCCGGCGCCGGGCTCGCTGAACAGCTGGCACCAGCCCTCCTCGCCGTTGAGGATCGGCCGGAGGTAGCGGTGCTTCTGCTCGTCGGCGCCGTGGGCGAGGATCGTGGGTGCGGCCAGGAGCACGCCGAGACCCGACGGCGGCCCGATGGCGCCGGCGGCGCGCAGCTCGTCGGCGACCGCCCGGGTGAACCCGCTCGGGAGCCCACGCCCGAACCACTCCTCGGGCCAGTGCGGCATCGCCCACCCCGACTCGGCCAGCCGGTCCCACCACTGGGCGACGGTCAGATCGGGATCCCAGTTGTCCTTCAGCCAGCCCCGTACCTCGTCGCGGACGAGTTCCTCGGTGAGCACAGCCATGACGGTCCCCCTACTGCAGGAGCTCGAGCACCCGGTCGGACGGGCGGGCGATCACCGCCCGGTCTCCCCGGAACACTACGGGGCGCTGCATGAGCTCGGGGTGCTCGAGCAGCAGCGCGATCACCGACTCCCGGTCGGTGTAGTCGGCGGCGTCGAGGCCCAGGTCCTTGAAGCGCTGGTCCTTGCGGACGAGCTCCGCCGGCGGGTCGGGTATCGAGTCGACGATGCGCTCGAGGGCGGCGCGGTCGGGCGGCGCCTTCAGGTACTCGACCACGTCGGTGTCGACCCCCCGCTCTCCGAGGATCTCGAGCGCGCCCCGGGACTTGCTGCACGACGGGTTGTGGTACACGAGCATCTCGTCCATCGGCACGAAGGCTACCGTGGGGCGACGCCGTGAACGGAGGGTCCCTGTGACCGACATCGCCGCCGACCGCTCGTTCCTCGGGCGGCCCGACGTCAACAGCGTCGAGTCGATCCTGGCCGACGACGAGATCGACTTCGGCGACCTCGTCCATGCCACCGCCTCCCGGGGCGACGCCATCTTCACCTGGGACTACGAGCGCACCCGGGCCGGTCTCGGCAAGCTCTACGAGAAGGCGAAGTCGTCGCAGTGGGACGGGTCGAGGGACCTCGACTGGTCGACGACGGTGGATCCCGAGCAGGTCGCGCTCGAGATGGCGCCGGCGGCGGCGGTGTTCCAGCAACGGATGGCGGAGATCCCGGGCTCGCCCGTCGCCCGCTGGGGAGGCAAGGAGTGGAGCGCCTTCCAGGTCGAGGCCCTCAACTGGCGCATGAGCCAGTTCCTCCACGGCGAGCAGGGCGCGCTCCTCTGCACGGCGAAGATCGTCGAGACCACGCCGTGGATCGACGCCAAGTACTACGCCGCCAGCCAGGTGCTCGACGAAGCCCGCCACGTCGAGGTGTTCTCGCGCTACCTCGACACCAAGCTCGAGGGGCACTACCCCGTCAATCCCGCCCTGCAACTGCTCATCGACGACATCCTCGGCGACCCGCGCTGGGACATGACCTACATGGGCATGCAGATCATGGTGGAGGGGTTGGCGCTGGCCGCGTTCGGCTTCATGCACGCGGTCACCGAAGAGCCGCTGTTGAAGAAGCTGCTGCGGTACGTGATGGCCGACGAGGCTCGCCACGTCGCCTTCGGCGTGCTCTCGCTCCAGGAGTACTACGCCGGCCTCGACGGCAGGGAGCTGCGCGAGCGCCAGGAGTTCGCGTTCGAGGCCGCCGTGCGGATGCGTGACCGGCTGATGATGCACGCGGTGTGGGAGAAGATGGGCGTCGACCGCAAGACGGTCACCGAGTTCCTGCTCGGCCTGCGCCAGATGGGCACCAACCCGTTCCAGGCGGCGCTGTTCTCCAAGATCGTCCCCAACTGCAAGAAGCTCGGTCTCCTCGACGCCGGCGACGGCTGGTTGCGCGACCGCTTCACGGAGATCGGCGTGATCCAGTTCGAGGACGCCACCGACACCGGCGAGGAGTACGAGACGCTCGACGAGGTCGCCAAGGACCGCGCCGCCACCCCCTGACCTCGATGCGTACCGCGTGCGCAATAATTGCGCACGCGGTACGCATCAAGAGGGCGGTGCGGTCTGGATGTAGATCTCGACGTGGGTGATGCGGCCGTCGGGGGCGAGGTCGAAGACCAGCACTTCGGGGGTGCGCACGGGCCTGCCGTCGATCTCGACCGTCTCGCTCAGCTCGGCGAACGCCCGCCCCTCCCCGGTGTAGGTGACGCGGTCGACGACCATCTCGTAGCCGCGCAGGCTCGGCATCGTGGCGGCGAGGAAGGCCACGTAGGCGTCGCGGCCTTCGTAGCGGTCGCCGTAGGGACCGACCCGGACGACGTCGTCGGTGACGCATTCCCGGAGGCCGTCCCAATCGTGACCGACGATGGCGGCCAGGTACTGCTCGACGACCTTCATTCGAGCGCCTCCGCCAGCAACTCCAGGTACCGGGCGCGCGGCACTTCGACCGCGCCGAGCGTCGCGAGGTGGGGCGTGACCCATTGCACGTCGAGGAGCTTCGCCCCGCCGGCGCGCAGGAGCTCTACCAGCGCCACCAGCGCCACCTTCCCGGCGTCGGTGACACGATGGAACATCGACTCGGCTGCGAACAGACCGTCGATGGCCACGCCGTACACGCCACCGGCAAGCTTCCCTTCCGCGTTCCACGCTTCGACGCTGTGCGCCCACCCGAGCTCGTGCAGGCGGGTGTAGGCCTCCACGAAGTGGTCATCGATCCAGCCGCCCGGGCGGCGCCCATCGGCGCACGCGCGCACGACGTCGGCGAACGCCCGGTCGACGGTGGTCTCGAAACGGCGGCACGACCGGCGCAGCGACCGGCTCACGCGCAGCGCGTCGAGTGGGATGATCCCGCGCGGGTCGGGCGACCACCACCCGATGGGGCCGCCCCGCCCCAGGCGCATCGGGAACAGCCCCCGGCGGTAGGCGGCGAGGAGCGTCCCCGGCTCGAGATCGGCGCCCACCGCCACGACCTCGTCGTCGCCGGCGTCGCCGGCGGCGTCGGCAGCCGGGAACGCCCAGCGCGACGGCGGCGGCTCGACGGGCACGGCGACGAGCATGCTCTACGCGAAGGTGGCGCTGAAGCCGTCGCCGGCGTCGCACACGCGCATCACGCCGTGCTCGAAGCCGGTGCCGACGACCCCTACCCGCATCGGGCTCAGCCGGCGAGCAGGGTGCGGGCGATCTGGGAGACCTGGATCTCGTCGGTACCGGCGTAGATCTGGAGCACCTTGGCGTCGCGGCAGAGCTGCTCCACCTCGTACTCGGCCATGTAGCCGTTGCCGCCGAACAGCTGCACGGCCTCGAGCGCGACCTCCATGGCCGCTTGAGCCCCGTAGAGCTTGCACGCAGACGCCTCGGCCAGGTCCATCACCCTGCCGGCGGCCGACATCTCGATCTGGCGGAACACGAGGTTCTGGAGGTTGACCCGCGCCACCTCCATCTTCGCCAGTTTCAGCTGGATCAACTGGTACTGGCCGATGGGCTGGCCGAACTGGACACGATCCTTCGCGTAGTCGAGGCACAGCTCCAGGCAGCGCTCGACGATGCCGAGCGCCATCGCCGCCACCCCGGTGCGCTCCTGCACGAACGTCGCCTTGGCGCCCTCCCGGCCGCCCGCGGGCACGTCCTCGGTCTCGCCCAGGAGCCGGTCGCGCCCCACACGCACGTCGGTGAGGAACAGCTGGCCCGTCGGGGACGAATGCAGGCCCATCTTGCGCAGCGGCTTCGACTGCTCGAACCCGTCCATCCCCTTGTCGAGGACGAACGTGAGGATCTTGCGGTCTTCGGGCGGGTTGCCCTCGTCGAGCTTGCAGATGAACACGGTGGTGTCGGCGTACGGGCCGTTGGTGATGAACGTCTTCGACCCGTTGAGGACGTACTCGTCGCCGTCTCGCCGCGCCGTCGACTGCATCATGCCGAACGCGTCGGAGCCGGAGTTCGGCTCCGTGATCGCCCACGCACCGACCTTGTCGAGGGTGAGGAGGTCGAGCGCCCACCGCTCCTTCTGGACGATCGTGCCCTTCGACATGATCGACGCAGGCGTGAGGCCGACGCTGACACCCATGGCGGTGACCATCCCGGGCGAGCAGCGGCAGAGCTCGATGATCGGGATCATGAACATGGCGCCGCCGCGTGCGCCGCGTCCGCCCCCGTCACCCGACTCCTCGGCCTCGGCCGCGGGCGCTGCGCCCTCCTGGACCGCTCGTTCCCGCTCGATCCGCTTCTTGAACTGCTCGCGCGCCAGGGAGTCGAGCCCGAACGTGCGGAACATCGTGCGCAGCACGTCGTACGGCGGTGTGTCGCCGAACTCGAGCTCCTCCCGCCGCGGGCGGATCTCGGTGTCCACGAACTGGCGCACGGCGTCGCGGATCATCGCGTGCTCGTCGCTCCACTCGAACATGCGCGTCATCGTAGGGGGCAGGGCCGTTCTGGCGTCGCTGAGCCGGACTATTTCCGGTCGAGCGACGCCAAAACGGCCCTTGGCCCTACGCGGGGGGCTGGATGAGACCGACGGGGTGCCCCTCGGGGTCGTGGATCAGGGCGACGGTGGAGCCCCCCATCACCTCCATCGGCTCGGCGACCACCTTGGCGCCGAGCTTCTCGGCGTCCGCGAGCGACTTCTTCAGGTCGGGGACCTCCGCGTAGAAGGTCACGTACTCGACGCCGTCGCCCGGCGCGAAGATCCCGCCCGGGATCCCGCCCTCGGCCCCGGTGTCGACCAGGCCGTACTGGACGGGGTTGTCGGTGTCGAGCTTCCACCCGAGCAGGTCGCCGTAGAACTTCCGCATTCCCTCGAGATCACGTCCGGCGATCTCGAACCACACGACGGGTGCTGCCATCTGACTGCCTCCTGGTTCCTCGGATATCGGGCTGGTTCCTCGGATATCGGGCTGCTTCCTCGGATATCGGGCTCGAGGATGCGGGACGCCGGCGACAACCTCCTGTCGGGATCTCGGCGAAGAAGCGGAAGAACCGCCCTCCCGGACGTGTCGCCGGAAGGCCCGTCTCCGGAGCTACCCGTCGTGGTCGTCGTCGAGGCTCGCGCTGCGCGCCCACTCGGCGATCTCGGACGCGACCTCGTGCAGCTGGCGTGCGGGCACGGTCTCGTCCATCACGGTCGCCGAGCGGATGCGGTCGAGACGGAAGCTCCGCCCGCCCTCGCGCAAGCGGCACCACGCCATCAGGTACCAGTGCGAGTCCCCGCCCGCGAACCCGTAGGGCTCCACCAGCCGGTGCGCCGTGCGGCGCTGGTTGCGGTCGACGTAGTCGAGCTCGAGCACCCTGCGCTCCACGACCGCGGTCTCCACCGCCTTCACCACCGGCGTGTTCTCGAGCTGGCCCCGCTCCTGGAGCAGGTGGATCCGTCCGACGAGCTCCCGGGCGCCCTCGCGGCTCGTGGCCGACATCGCGGCCACGAGCTTGCGCAGCGCCGAGCGGGCGGCGTCGCCGAACGGGATCGGTCCGCTCGCCGCCAGCGCCACCGCCACGGCCGTCGCCTCGTCGGCGCTGAAGTTGAGCGGCGGGAGCGTCATCGACGGATCGACCGAGTACCCACCACCCGGCCCCGGCGTGGCCCAGATCGGGACACCCGACTGCTGGAGCGCCGAGATGTCACGCTCGATCGTGCGGACGCTCACCTCGAAGCGCTGCGCCAGCTGATGCGACGTGCGGGCCCGAGGTGCGGTGGCCCTCAGGACCTCCACGATCGCGTACAGCCGGTCGGTGCGGTTCACGGCGTCCAACCTGCCAGGCGGGATGACGGGGCGCCATCCGACATCACCGTCGACCGCGAGCGCCCGGCCCGGCCGCAGACGCCATTTGCATGAGCCGCGCGCCGAGCGCGGCTACTGGACCGAACGGTCCTTGCCCTCCCAGTAGGGCTCGCGCAGCTCACGCTTGAGGATCTTCATCGCTCCCGACAACGGCAAGGGCTCGTCGCGGAACTCGACCGACTTCGGCACCTTGTACCCGGCGATCCGCTCCCGCGCCCAGGCACAGATCTCGTCGCCCGACACCTCGACGCCCTCGCTGCGAACGATCACCGCGTGCACCGCCTCGCCCCACTTCTCGTCGGGGACGCCGATGACCGCGACCTGCTCGACGGCCGGGTGACTGGCGATCGCACTCTCCACCTCGGCCGAGTACACGTTCTCCCCGCCGGTGACGATCATGTCCTTCACGCGATCGACGAGGAAGAGATAGCCGTTGTCGTCGAGGTAGCCGGCGTCGCCGGTGTGGTACCAGCCGCCCCGAAACGCCTCGGCGGTCTCCTTGGGCCGGTTCCAGTACTCGCGCATGAAGTTGCCGGCGCGGGCGCACACCTCGCCCGTCTCGCCCGGGGGCAGGATCCTGCCCGTCCCGTCCTGGATCGAGACCACGACGCCGAGCAGCGGCCGCCCCGCCGACGTCAGCAGGTCACCGCCCCGACGGTGCTCGGCGGGGCCCAGCGAGGTCAGCACCGCCGAGCTCTCCGTCATGCCGTAGCCCTGGTACACGCCGAGGTCCGGGAACATCGACAGCAAGCTCTCGAGCACCGGTCTCGGCATCGGCGAGGCCCCGTAGGTGAGGATCTCGAGCGACGCCATCCGCTCGGGCGCGAAGTCGGGATGCGCGAGGAGCATGCCGATCATCGTCGGCACCATCACGGTCATCGTGACCTGGTGGAGCTCCATCGCGTCGAGCACGGCTTTCGGATCGAACAGCGGGATGAACGTCGACAAGCCGCCGAGCGCGGGGATGCCGAGCACACCACCCATCGACGCCGCGTGGAACATCGGCGTCTGGTGGAGGTACACGAACGTCTCGTCGATGTGCCAGCGGGCGGCGACGTGGTACATGTTCAGGATCTCGGCCCGCTGGTCGAGCAGCACACCCTTCGGCAGTCCGGTGGTGCCACCCGTGTACATGAGGACGACGGGGTCGTCCTCGTCGGGCTCCTCGGGCGCGACCGGCTTCCCCGAGGCGATCAGGTCGTCGATCGTGAGGTCGTGGGGCACGTCGCCTTCGCCCACGAGCACGACCCGTTCGATGCCGGCCTCCTCACGGACGGCGTCGATGACGGGCGCGAAGAGCGCGTCGACGAAGCACACCTTCGTGCCCGAGTCGCCGAGGATGAACTCGAGCTCCTGGGCCGCGAGCCGCAGGTTGAGCGGGTTGATGACGCCGGCACCGACGAACCCCGCGTGGTAGAGCTCGAGGAAGTAGTGGCTGTTGAGCGCCATCACGGCGAACCGGTCGTCGCGCTCGACGCCGAGCTCGCGCCGGAGACCGTCGGCGAGGCGGAACACGCGCTCGACGTGCTCGCCGAAGGTCGCCTCGAACGGTCCGTCGACGGTGGCGCGCCGGTCTGCGAAGCGGTCGGCGGCCGGCAGGAGATGCCGTGTGTAGACGAGTTCCTTCATCCGTGCCCTCCCCCTGGGGGTCCGCCGATCCTGGCAGGCGCGAATGTCCTGCTCAAGAGGCCGTTTTCGCGCCGTCCGGGCCTCGTCCACTAGCGTCCCTGCCTCGCGGGCACTTCGGTCTTCCTGCGCGCGCGGCGCGCAAGGTCCTTGGAGGCCCGCGGCCGCGACGAGGGAGGCGGAGCCCTGGCACGACGTCGAGTCACCCGTCGGAGCGGGACGACCGGTGCGCGGGTCGCGCTGGTGACAGCCGCGGCGGCGTTGCTCGTCTCGGGGCCGGTGCCGGCGTGGGCTCAGACCGACCCGATCGAGCAGGCCGACGAGGCGGTCGCCGCCGCCCGGGCCGAGGCCGACGCCGCCGCCGGCGCCTACTTCGAGCTCCTCACCCGCTCGGAGACCCTCGAGACCGAGATCCAGGCCAACGAGGAGCAGCTCGCCGACCTGAAGGCGGAGTCCAAGCGGCTCCGCCGGCTCCTCCGGGAGCGGGCGGCGCTGGCCTACGTCCGCGCCGGCAGCACGAGCGTCGAGTTCGGCCTCGACCGCGACGACGAGCTGCTCGAGGCGGCCCGGCGGGCGACGATGCTCGACCGCCTGAACGACAACGACAACGACCTCGCCACCCGGGTCACGGTGCTCAGAGAGGCCGTCGAGACCAAACGGGCGCGGCTCGAGGCCGACCGGGCGGCCTTCGACGAGACCCTGGTGCTCCTCCGCGAGGAGCAGGAGCAGCTCGATGCCAAGCTGGCCACCGCCCAGGCGCGGCGCAACGCCGTGATCGCCGAGACGATCGCGGCCGAGCAGGCCGCCGCCGCGGCCGCGGCCAGCACGACGACCACCACCACCACACCCACGGCCGGTACCGAGGCAGCCGAGCCCCCTTCCACGCCCGCGCCCACGTCGAGCCCGCCGGCTGCGCCCACCCCACCGGCGAGCTACGCGCCCACGCCCGGCGAGCACCCGCAGCACTGGCACCCGTTCCTCACGTGCACCCGCGCGATCGAGAGCGGGGGCAACTACCAGGCGTACAACGCGAGCGGCCCGTACTACGGCGCCTACCAGTTCCTCCAGAGCACGTGGAACTCGGCCGCCAACCACGCCGGGCGCGGCGAGCTCATCGGCCTGAAGCCGTCGAACGCGTCCCCGTACGATCAGGACGACATGGCGTG
>DASUUL010000154.1:0-12390 GCA_036374115.1 Acidimicrobiia bacterium
ATGCCGAGACGCACGAGGTGGCCCCGACGGGTCTGCCCGTCCCGAGATGGTTCTTCACGAGCCGGATCCCCGCACTCGAGGAGGCGGTGCTCTCGGCGCTCGCGGCCGAGGAGCTGCACCGGTCGATGATCCTCGCCCCCGACGCGTTCGGCGCCCAGCCCCCGACCGACGGCGGGTTCTATCACCGGGAGGGCGTGCCGCTGATGAACTTCTTGACGGCGCCCTTCTACCTCTTCGACGAGATCGACACCCTCGACAAGATCGACAAGGACAACGTCGTCCCGCTCACGCGCGCCACGATCCGCATCGTCGGCTGGACCGCCAACCAGTCCGCCGCCGATCTCCGCGCCGCCGCCATCTCTTGATGCGTTCGCTGTGCGTGATTATTGCGCACGATGCACGCATCGAGAGGGTCAGGTGATGGCGTCGAGAGCGTGGCGGAGGTCGGCGACGAGGTCGGCTTCGGTCTCGATACCGACGGACAGGCGGACGAGGGCGGGGTCGACGGCCAGGGGGGAGCCGGCCGCCGACGCATGTGTCATGCGGGCCGGGTGCTCGACGAGCGACTCCACCGCGCCGAGGGACTCGGCCAAGACGAAGATGCGGGTCGACGCCGCGACCTTCAGGGCAGCGTCCTCGCCGCCGGCGCACGTGAACGACACCATCGCCCCGAAGTCACGCATCTGGCGGCGGGCCACGTCGTGACCGGGATGCGAGGCTCGTCCCGGATACAGGACGTTGGCGACCGCGGGATGGTCGACGAGCGCGGCCGCGATCGTACGGGCGTTGGCGCATTGCCGGTCCATGCGCACCGCCAGCGTGCGAACGCCGCGGAGCACGAGATAGCAGTCGAACGGCCCGGGAACAGCTCCGGCGGCGTTCTGCACGAACGCGAGCTCGCCGGCGAGCTCGTCGTCGACGACCGCGACGAAGCCTCCGACGACGTCGGAGTGGCCGCCGAGGTACTTCGTCGTCGAGTGCACGACCACGTCGGCGCCGAGCGCCAGCGGCTGTTGCAGGTACGGCGTCGCGAACGTGTTGTCGACCACGACGAGCGTGCCGCGAGCGTGCGCGTGCTCGGCGACCGCGGTGATGTCGACGATGGAGAGCAAGGGGTTCGTCGGCGTCTCGATCCACACGAGCCGGGTCTCGTCGCGCCACGACTCGGTCAGCCGCCCGGGGTCGGTGAGATCGACGGCGGACCAGGCGATCCCGGCGGGGGCGTAGACGCGCGACACGAGCCGGTAGGTGCCGCCGTACGCGTCCGAGGGAATGATCACATGGTCGCCCGGGCGAAGTCGCCGGAGCACGGCGTCCTCGGCCGCCATCCCGCTGGCGAACGCGAAGCCGTGGCGGGCGCCCTCCAGCGACGCCACCGAGCGCTCGAGTGCGGCGCGGGTGGGGTTGCCGGTTCGGCCGTACTCGTACCCGCGGTCGTCACCCACGCCGTCCTGAGCGAACGTGGACGCCAGCGAGATCGGCGGCACGACCGCGCCCGTGCGAGGGTCCGGGTCGTGCCCGGCGTGCACGGCGCGGGTCTCGAAGCCGTCGCCCGGGTCGGTCATCCGGGTGACCGGGACGCCAGGAACGACAACACGTCGGAGCGGGACAGCACGCCGACGGGGTGACCGCCGTCGAGGACGATCACGGAGGGCGCCCCGCCCAGATCGGCGACGAGGGCAGACACGGGCTCGCCGATCCCTCGCATCGGCATCGGTGCCGCCATGACCTCCTTCACCGGGCGGTCGAGCACCGTCGGATCGAAGAAGGCGCGGTCCATCAGCGGCAGCTCTACGACGACACCGCTGATCTCCTTGGCCGCCAGCGGCAGCTCCTTGGTGACGCTCACCACGACCTGGGAGATGCCGAGGTCGTGCATGAGCTCGATGGCGCGGCGGGCGGGCTCGTCGGGCGTGACCAACACGAGGTCGGCGATCTGGCTGTCTTTGCTCGCGAGGACGTCGCCGGCGGTCGGGCCCACGGCCTGGAGGAAGCCGAAGTCCATCATCCACTGATCGTCGAAGATCTTGGAGAGATAGTTGCGGCCCGAGTCGGGCACCAGCACGACGACCACGTCGCCGGCGCCGAGCTCGGCACCGACGGCGACCGCGGCCTGGACGGCGGTGCCGCCCGACCCGCCGATGAGGAGGCCCTCCTCGCGCGTGACGCGCCGGGCCATGCGGAACGACTCCGCGTCGGTCACCTCGATCACCCGGTCGACGACCGTCGGGTCGTACGTCGTGGGCCAGAAGTCCTCGCCGACGCCCTCGACGAGGTACGGGCGGCCGCTCCCACCCGAGTACACCGATCCGGCGGGATCGGCGCCGATGATCCGCACGTCGGGGTTCCGGCTCTTGAGATACCGGCCGACGCCGGTGATCGTGCCACCGGTGCCGATGCCGGCGACGAAGTGCGTGATGCGCCCCGCCGTCTGGCGCCAGATCTCGGGGCCGGTCGAACGCTCGTGCTCGGCGGGATTGGCCAGGTTCGAGTACTGGTCGGGCCGGAACGCATTCGGGGTCTCGCGCACGAGTCGCTCGGCGGTGGAGTAGTAGGAGTCGGGGTGCTCGGGAGGCACGGCCGTCGGGCACACGACCACGTCGGCGCCGTAGGCGCGCAGGAGTGCGGCCTTCTCCTCGCTCATCTTGTCGCTCATCACGAAGATGCAGCGATACCCGCGCTGGGCGGCGACGATCGCCAGCCCGACGCCGGTGTTGCCGGAGGTCGGCTCCACGATCGTGCCGCCCGGCCTCAGGAGGCCGGCGCGCTCGGCGGCGTCGAGCATCGCGACCGCGGGCCGGTCCTTGACGGATCCGCCCGGGTTCGTGGTCTCGACCTTGGCGATGAGATCACACCGGAGCCCGGTGGCGATCCGCGGGAGGCGCACCAGCGGGGTGTTGCCGATCAGGTCGAGCACCGTGTCGGCCACGTCCATCGAGCCGTCCGAGCGGGAGTCGTCCGGCGGCACGGCCGCGCTCGCGGGCACGCCCCGACCGTACCCTCAGCCGCCGAGGGCGGTGCGCCAGCGATCACGCTCGTGACGGAGCCACGCGTCCTCCCAGAAGCTCACGTCGCCGCCGGTTTCGGACATCTCGCCGGCGGGCAAAGAGATACAGGAGCGACGACGACGGTGCGGCGGCGATGGCGACGGGCACGGGCGAGCAGGTCCACGAGGGCCAGATCGGCGACGGGCGGGACCGGGGGCCCGGCCGCCAGGATCCCGGCGACGACCAGCAGTCCACGCCGTGGTGGCGAAGCTGGCTGGAGACCGGTAGGCGCGCCGCAGGCGAGGTACGTGACGACAACGTCACCACCATCGCGGCCAGCGTCGCCTTCTACGGCATGCTGGCGGTCTTTCCCGCGCTGATCGCCGTCGTCTCCGTCTACGGGCTCGTCGCCGACCCGCGGGACGTGCGCGACCAGATCGAGTCCTTCACCAGTGCGCTCCCCGACGACGCCAGCCGGCTCGTCACCAACCAGCTCGATTCGATCACGCGCGAGTCGGGGAACGGGCTCGGTGTGGGCGTCGTCCTCGGGATCCTGGCCGCGCTCTGGACTGCGGCCGGCGGGGTGGGCGCGCTCGTCAAGGGCTTGAACCTCGTCTACGACGAGACCGAGACGCGCCCGTTCTGGCGGCGGCGCGGCCTCGCGTTGCTGCTCACGCTGGGCGGCGTCGTCTCCGTCGTCGTGATGCTCGGGCTCATCGTCGCGGCGCCGCCGCTGATCCGCCGGCTCGACGCATCCGGGTTCGGTTCGAGCGTGCTGGTCGCGCTCCGGTGGCCGCTGCTGGTGCTCATGATCCTCTTCGGGCTCGCGCTGCTCTACCGCTACGGCCCCAACCGCCGCGGCGCCCGGTGGCACTGGATGAGTGCGGGCGCCCTGGTGGCGGCACTCATCTGGGTGCTGGCCTCGATCGGCTTCTCGATCTACGTCGATCGCATGGGCACCTACAACGAGACCTACGGCAGCCTCGGCGCGGTGATCGTCCTCATGCTCTGGCTCTACATCGCGGCGTTCGCCGTGCTCTTCGGCGCCGAGCTCAACTCCCAGATCGAACACGACCACGCGTAGGCGATCGATGGTTGGCGTGGCGTCGGGATCCTCGTCGACGCGATGTGCCGGGCTGGGTCGCGACCGACATGGGCGGGCTCGCATGCGGGCTTGACCTTCGACCCGGGTCCAAGGCTTACGCTTCTCGCATGGCTCGCTACACGGTCTCGCAGATGGCGGCGCGCACCGGGTTCTCGCCGTCGGCGCTGCGCTACTACGACAAGGTCGGTCTGGTCGCTCCCGTCGCACGGTCGGAGGCGGGCTACCGGTTGTACGACGAGCGGGCGGGCGAGCGGCTCCGCTTCATCGCCCGAGCGAAGCGGCTCGGGCTCCCGCTCGACGACATCACCGACCTGCTCGCCCTCTGGGACGGTGACGAGTGCGGGCCCGTGCAGTCGCGTCTCGGTGCGCTCGTTGGCGCCAAGCTCGACGACACGCGCCGCAGCATCGCCGAGCTCGGCGCGTTCGCCGACGAGCTCGGTCGCCTCCAGGCGCGCCTCGCGAGCGCGCGGCACGCCGGCCCGTGCGGCGACGGGTGCGCATGCCTGGCCGACGGTCCCCCGGCCGCGGTGTGCGATCTCACGACGGCCACCGACGATCCGGCCGATCGGATGGCGGTGTACCGGCGTCTGTTCGCTCACGCCTACCTCGGGCGGGAGCGAACGGTCGCGGGGATCCGCTTCCGGTTCCGGGCCGACGACGGCGTGGAGGCCGTGGTGCGCGACCTCGCGGCGCGGGAGACGCGCTGCTGCGCCTTCTTTGCGTTCACGATCACGACCACCGGCGGCGAGGTGCTGTGGGACGCCACCGTCGCCGACGACGACACGGCCCGGGGCGTGCTCGAGGAGTGGTTCGAGCTCCCGGAGACCCTACGCGAGGGCACCGAGACGATTCGGGAGCGGTTCGCCCGCCGGGGCCTCGAGTTCCTCTCGCGAGGTCAAGGTCGGAGCTCGACGAGGTCGAGCGAGCCCCCGGCGGGGAACACCTCGCGCACCAGCCCGACGCCCCGGCAGTAGAACTTCGCCTCCGTGACGTCGTCGATGGGGTCGTAGTCCTCGGTCTCGATGCAGTCGGCGAAAGTGCCTGCGGGAACGGTCACGCTCACGCCTACCGCCACCACCGTCGAGCGGTCCTCGGCCACACCCGGGACCTGCTCCTGGGCGAACTCGGTGCCCACCTCGAGGACGGCGGGCATGAACTCGCCGGCGCGGTTGCCGTCCTCGCCTGCCAGCCACCCGCCGTGATGACCCACGATCTCGCCGTCCTCGTAGTCGTCGACCCGCTCGCCGAGGTAGTAGACGGTGCCAGCCGTGTCCTGGGCGTAGTAGTCCTCGGTCTGCTCGACGAGCTCGCCGTCCTCGAAGTCGGACACGTCGACCACGGTCACGTCGACGCCGGCGACGGTCCCCGGACGCTCGCGGACCTGGGACTCGACCCGGAGGGTGACGGCTCCGCCGGTGTCGGGATCGACCTCTTCACCCTCGAACACCGCGCCCCCTGTCGAGGCGAAGGCCACGAAGGGGTGATCGATCACGGGGGAGAGATCGGCGCGATCGACCCCGATGTCGGCGGGGGCGTCGCCGCCTCCCGTTGTCGTTGCCGTGCCCGGGCCGTCGTCGCCGCACGCCGCCAGCACCGTCGCCACCACTGCGGCGCCGGCCAGAAGCTTCCTCGAACCCGTGGGCATGGACCCAGCCTGCCCGAGGCGGCCTGACGCCGCCCTGAAACGTTCAGCCGGCGTTCAGGCGGCTCCGCCAGGGTGGTGGCAGGATCGCCCGAAGCGAGACGAGGGGCCCGACGCGACGTGAGGAGCCGACCTCGTGCGGGTGCTGGTCGTCGAGGACGAGAAGAAGGTCGCCGCTGCGGTGAAGCGGGGGCTCGAGGCGGAGGGCTACGCGGTCGACGTGGCCCTCGACGGCGTCGACGGTTTGTGGATGGCGACGGAGAACCGCTACGACGTGATCGTCCTCGACATCCTGCTGCCGGGCAGGAACGGCTACGACGTGTGCGGCGCCCTCCGGCAGGCGGGGGACTGGACGCCCGTCCTGATGCTCACGGCCAAGGAGGGCGAGCTCGACGAGGCCGAGGCGCTCGACACGGGGGCCGACGACTACCTCCGGAAGCCGTTCTCGTTCGTCGTGCTCACCGCCCACGTGCGGGCGCTCCTGCGGCGCAGCGCCCATCGAGCCCCGAGCCCGGTGGCGGCCGGCGACCTGCGACTGGATCCCGGACGCCATCGGTGCCGGCGCGCCGACACCGAGATCGTCCTCACGGCCCGGGAGTTCGCCGTGCTGGAGTACCTCATGCGCCACGCCGGCGAGGTCGTGCCCAAGACCCGCATCCTCGAAGGGGTCTGGGACTACGACTTCGAGGGCGACCCCAACATCGTCGAAGTCTACGTGCGCCGGCTGCGGAGCAAGATCGACGATCCGTTCGGTCGCGCCGCCATCGAGACGATCCGGGGCGTCGGCTACCGCCTCGCTGCCGATGGGGGCTGAACGGTCCGGTCGAGTCACCGGCGGCCTGCGCCTCCGGATCACCGTGCTCGCCACGGTCGTGATGGCGGTCGTGCTCGGCGCCTCGGCCGCCCTCGCGGTCGTCGCCCAGCGGCGGGCCCTCACCGAGCGTGTGGACGAGCAACTCCAGCAGCGGGCCGACCTCGTCGTACGGGCGGTCGAGCTCGACCCGGGCGACCTCGCACGGGAGTCGGGTGACGAGACCTTCACGCAGGTCGTCGCGGCCGGCGGCGACGTCGTCGCCGCGAGCGCCAACGTCGCGGGCGAGCCGCCGCTGGGGGACGCGCCCCCGGCGGGCGAGCGGGAGCACATCGAGACCGTCGACGGGCTGCCACTCGGCGACGATGCGTTCCGTGTCCTCAGCCGCCGCGTCACGGTGGGAGACGACACCTTCGTCGTGCACGTTGGGGAGGCCTTCGACGACGTCGAGGAGAGCGTGGCGGTGCTCATGCGGACCGTCCTGTACGTGTTCCCCGTCGTGTTGGTGCTCGTCGCCGGCGTCATCGGGATGGTCGTGAGCACGATGCTGAACCGCGTCGACGCCGCCCATCGCCGCCAGCAGCAGTTCATCGCCGACGCCTCCCACGAGCTGCGAACCCCCTTGACGACCATCCGCTCGGAGCTCGAAGTCGATCTCGCCCACCCCGAGACCGCCGATCTCGCCGGCACACGGCGGAGCGTGCTCGAGGAGACCACGCGGCTCCAGCGCCTCGTCGACGACCTGCTCGCGCTCGCCCGCAGCGACGACGGCGCCGGTGCGGCACGGCGGGTTCCGGTGGATCTCGACGAGATCGTGCTCGAGGAAGCAGACGCGCTGCGGGGGCGAGGCACCGCGCACGTCGACAGTGTGGGTGTCTCGGGCGCCCAGGTCCTCGGCGACGCCGACGCACTGGCGCGGGCGGTACGGAACCTGCTCGACAACGCCGGGCGTCACGCCGCCTCCACGGTCACGGTGGCGCTCGCGGAGCGCGGCGACGAGGCCGTCCTGGCGGTCGCCGACGACGGCCCCGGCATCCCACCCGAGCACGCCGAACGAGTCTTCGAGCGTTTCACCCGCGTCGACGAGGCCCGTGCCCGCCACGACGGCGGCGCCGGCCTCGGGCTCGCGATCACCCGCGACATCGTCTCCGGCCACGGGGGGACGATCTCGCTCGACCGCAGTGAGTCCGGCGGCGCCACCTTCGT
This sequence comes from Acidimicrobiia bacterium, assembly GCA_036374115.1. Lineage (GTDB taxonomy): Bacteria > Actinomycetota > Acidimicrobiia > IMCC26256 > JACDBD01 > JACDBD01. The sequence continues at coordinate 7,752 of DASUUL010000154.1, forward strand.
GGTGCGGTTTCCGCTCGCCCGCCCGCGGTAGCGCGCCGCGCGCGTCGAGCCGGTCACCGGTAGTTCTCGGGGTCGGCGTCGATGCCGCCCTCGGTGTCGGCGATGTAGCGCCAGACGTCGGGTTGCGAGCCGTCGACGTCGGTGAACCCGTACTCGAGCGCGAGCCGGCCCGAGTCGACCGACTGCTGGTTCCAGCGCGCGCGGTCGGGGTCCGACGCCAATGCGACGACGGCGCGCCCGACGAAGCGAGGAGACTCGGACACCGCGAAGCCGGGGGGTGCGGGCGCGTCGTGCCAGTTGGCTTCGGACACGCCGAAGCCTTCGAGCATCGTCTCGGAGCGCAACCATCCCGGGGTGATGGCCACCGCGGTGGCACCGTGCGGTTCCAGCTCGTGGCCCTGTGAGAACGCGAGCCGGTTCACCGCGACCTTGGCGAGGTCGTAGAACACCGAGATCCGGTATCGCGACGCGTTGTAGTCGGCGGTGCCGTCGGTGACCTCGACGAGCAGGCCCCCCGGTTCGGCGATGAGGAGCGGGAGCAGGTGGTGGGAGGTGACGAGGTGGGTCTCGACGGCGAGCCGGAGGATTCGGAGGCCCTTGTCGAGGTCGTGCTCCCAGATGGGCGTGTTCCAGTCGGCGGGGCCGCCCTTGAGCACCTCGCCGCCCCAGATGTCGTTGACGAGCACGTCGATGCGACCGTGGTCGCGCCGGACGCGCTCGGCCAGGCGCGCCACCTGTCCGGGGTCGAGATGGTCGACGGCGACGGGAACCCCGGTCCCCCCGAGCTCGGTGACGAGCTCCGCGGTCTCCTCGATGGTCTCGGCCCGGTCGTAGTCGGAGCGGGTCGACCCCGCCGATCGGGTGCTGCGGCCGGTGCAGACGACGGTCGCGCCCGACTCGCCCAAGGCGGCGGCGATGCCGCGCCCGGCACCGCGCGTCGCCCCCGCGACCACGGCCACGCGCCCACGAAGTGCAGCTCGATCCGGTGACCAGCTCATGGGCGGGAGTCTGCCAGTCACGAATGCCCGACCGCCGGGGTTGCCGGAGGCCTACGTCCTGACCATCGCCGGGATGGCCGCCGGCGTATGCGCGTGCCGTGGGGTTCGACGGGCTGGTCACCGTCTTGACGTTCCGGTCGTCCGGCCCGGAGCTCGACGCGCTCCGCAACGCCGGTCGCCGTTCTTCGCACCCAGGTGGCGAGGCGACGAGGTGGGGATGATCGTCGACGCGCGTGTCGACTGGGACGAGGTCGCCGAGCTCGTCACGGAGAGCTACTGCGTGCTGGCGCCGAGGAAGCTGGTCGACCTCGTCGACCGGCCGACCGACGTGCCGAACGGATAGGCCCTCACGGTCACTCGAGCCCCCTTCGGGGGCGTAGGCTCGGCGCATGTGCCGCAACATCACCGAGCTCCGCGGCCTCGAGCCTCCGGCCACCAGGGAGGAGGTCGAGGCGGCCGCCCGCCAGTTCGTGCGCAAGGTGACGGGGATCAGCAAGCCGAACGCCGCCCTCGCCGATCGCATGGACGCCGCCGCCCTCGAGGTCGCCGCCGTCACCGAGACCCTGCTCTCCGAGCTGCCGCCCCGGCGCCAGCCGCCCAAGACGGTCCCGCCGCTGCGCCGACCCGAGGTGCGCGAGCGGCTGGGCCTCTCACCGCTCCCCGCCTGACGGGCCAGCCGCCGGCGCGGGTCCTGGTAACATGGGTCCCAAGTTCTCGACGTGCCCCCACGGCCGCGCCGCTGGAGTTCGGGTCACGCCCTCTGGTTTGCTCCTGGCACCGTCCGGAACGTCCAATCGCCTTCCGGAAGATCGAGCTCATGGCCAGCAAGCGGCAGCGAACCAGCTTCGCCAAGCTGCAGCGCGAAAAGGCGCGCATGGCGAAGGCCGCCGAGAAGCGGGCTCGCCGCCTCGCCCGGAAGCAACAGCCCGATGCCCTCGACCCGACAGGAGAGGGCACCGACCCCTCGCCCGCGCTGCCGGCGAGTCCACTGGACCCGCCGGCGGAATAGGCGAAAACCGCGCGTCGACCGTTCGTGGCGGCGTGCGAACCATCAAAGAACAAAGGAAATCGTGTGACCCAAGGAACCGTGAAATTCTTCAACGCCGAGAAGGGCTTCGGCTTCATCTCCCGTGACGAGGGTGACGACGTGTTCGTCCACTTCTCGCAGATCCAGGGCGATGGCTACAAGACGCTCGAGGACGGCCAGCGTGTCGAGTTCGACGTCGGCCCCGGCCGCAAGGGCGAGGAAGCGCAGAACGTCCGCCCCATCTGACCTGCACGGAGCGAGGCCGAGCTCGGGATCGCCGTTCGGTGGTCCCGAGCTCGTCGCGTTCAGCCGCGGCTGAGCTCCACCAGCTTGGTGACGACCCCCCAGGTGCGCACGGTCACAGGGGTGGCGAGCTTGCGCTCGAAGAACGCCGTGCTCATCTTGGAGCGCCCGAGCCCGTTCGGGTACCGGAGGTAGAGCTCGGATCCCTCGAGCGCGAACTCCTCGGGATCGAAGCCGGCGTCGTCGAGCTCACGGGCCGCTGCCGCCGCCGGCCGCCGCCGAAGGAACCCGACTGCCAGGGTCGACCGGTCGACGCCTCGCTGAACGAACGGATTCGCCCGGGCGATCCTCGCCATCTCGGTCGCGCTCCGCACCATCACGTCGATGTCGAAGCCGAACGCGTCCGCCAGCGTCGCCTCGAGCCGTTCGCCGAGTGCGCCGGCTCGGCCACGACCCTCGAGCACGACGTTGCCTGTCTGGAGATGGGTGGTGACGGTGCCGTAGCCGTCGTCGGCGAGCACCGCGCGCAGGTCGGCCATCGGCACGCGCCGGCGGCCGGCGAGGTTGACCGCGCGAAGGAAGGCGACGAAGGTCGTCATCGCCCGTAGCTTCGCACCAGCTCGTGGACGATCACGTCGCGCAGGTCGGCACCGGGACGTGTCGACCACCAGGCGTCCGATGCCCTCGCGTTCATCACCGCTCACCGACCCACGGGCCGACGCCGCCGATCCGGTCGATCGTGAAGCGCAGGACGAACCCGGGCGGTGGGTCGTCGATCGGCGGGAACTTCACGTCGGCGCCCAGGTAGACGTGTGCGAGCCGCTGGAGGAGCTGTGCGGCACCGCCCTCGGTGATCCGCGCGGTGCAGTGCGCGACGAGGTGCTCCTGGAGCCCGTTGGGCTCCACCACGTCCGCTTCCATCGAGATGACGGCGCGCGGGTCGCGTCGGAGGTTCCGCACCTTCTGCGATTCGTGGAGGTGACCCGACACGAGCTCGTCGCCGTCGACGCCCACCCACACGATGCTCACCTGGGGCGAGCCGTCGGCGTTGAGCGTGACGAGATGGGCGAGGTGGCCTTCGGCCACGAGCACCTGCGCGCTGTCGGGGATCCCGGCCATGGCAACTCCTCGCCTCGTGGACGTCGGCAGTTTCGCAGCTGTGGCAGTGTGCGCGGAATGCTCCTCGGACTCGTCCACGTGAACATGGGCTCGATGAGCCGGCCCGACGCGCTCGCAGGCGCCGCCCGGGCGGCGGAGGATGCCGGGTTCGACTCGGTATGGGCAGGCGAGCACGTGGTGTTGCCGGACCCGCAGGTCCCGCCGTCGCCGATGGCACCCCGCGATCCGGCGCTCGACTCGTTGCTCGCGCTCACGTGGGCGGCGGCGAACACGACGACGATCCGCCTCGCGACCGGCATCCTGATCCTGCCGCAGCGCAACCCGGTCGTGCTCGCCAAGGAGGTCGCGACGCTCGACGTCTTGTCGGGCGGCCGCGTCACCCTGGGTGTCGGCGTCGGGTACCTGGAGCCCGAGTTCCGCGCGATCGGCGCCGACTTCGAGCGGCGCGGCGCCGTCACCGACGAGTACCTCGAGGCGATGCAGTCGCTGTGGTACGACGAGCACCCCGAGTGCCACGGCCGGTTCGTCGACTTCGCCGGCGTCGATGCCCATCCCCGTCCGGTGCAGCGGCCGATCCCGCTCGTCGTCGCCGGCCACAGCCCGCCGGCGTACCGCCGGGTCGTAGCGAGGGCGCACGGCTGGTACGGGTACTGGCTGGCGCCGGACGACGCCGCTCGAGCGCTCGCGGGGCTGCGCGCCGCCGCCGAGGAGGTCGAGCGGCCGGCCGACCTGGGCGAGCTCGAGATCAGCGTTACCCCCCGCGGCCGGATGACGCCGGAGCTCGTCGCGGCGTTCGCGCAGGTGGGCGTCCACCGGCTCGTCCCGCTCGCGGTCGAGCCCGCGGGCCCGCAGGCGACGATCGATGCTGCGGTAAGCGCCGTCGCCGGCCTCTGACCGGGGGCTCGCTTCTCGGCCGGCTAGGGCGCCTCGACCTCGACGACGCCCATCATGCCGCGGTCTTCATGGTCGAGCATGTGGCAGTGGAACACGAACTTGCCGGTGAAGTCGGTCGGTCGCGTCCGCATCGTCACGGTAGCGCCGGGTGGGAGCTTGACGGTGTCTTCGAGTTCCACCGCGCCCGCCGGTACGTCTCGGACGGGCCCGTTCGAGACCCGCGGCACCTTCTTCCCCTTGACCGCGACCACCTGGAAGTCGTTGACGTGGATGTGGAACGGGTGCCAGTGGGAACTGGTGTTGCGGACGATCCACTCCTCGGTTGCCCCGAGTTTCACCGTCTGGTCGATCCGGTAGA
>DASUUL010000155.1:0-3448 GCA_036374115.1 Acidimicrobiia bacterium
TCGAGGCGCAGAGGGCGACCTGGGCCCCGCCCGCCTTGAGGGTGAGCATGAGCACGGCGGTCTCGGTCGTGACGTGCAGGCACGCGCCGAGGCGGATCCCCTTCAGCGGCTGCTCCTTCTCGAACCGCTCGCGCACCTGCCGCAGCACGGGCATCGACAGCTCTGCCCACTCGATGCGCTGCCGCCCCTCGTCCGCGAGCCCGAGATTCCTCACGTCGTGCTCAACCATGCCCCGATCGTCCTTTCACGCTCGTGCGACGCCGCCCCGGCCGGGTTGGCTCACGGGGGATTCCAGGAGGAGGCGGACGACGCGCGGTTGCCGCCGCTCGCGCCCGCCGGCAGGGGTGAGACCCCTGGCCGGGTCAGACCCCGGCGTCGTCGCGGAGGTCCTTGACCCGGTCGATCCGCTCCCACGTGAAGTCGCTGTCGTTGCGCCCGAAGTGCCCGTACGCCGCGGTCTTGCGATAGATGGGCCGGCGCAGGTCGAGGTACTTGATGATGCCGGCCGGGGTGAAGTCGAAGTGGCGCCGGATCAGCCGCTCGATCTCGGCGTTGGGGATGCGCCCCGTCCCGAACGTCTCCACCATGATCGACACCGGCTCGGCGACGCCGATGGCGTAGGCGACCTGGACCATCGCCCGCTCCGCGAGGCCGGCGGCGACGACGTTCTTGGCCACGTGCCGGGCCATGTAGCAGGCCGAGCGATCGACCTTCGTCGGGTCCTTGCCCGAGAAGGCGCCGCCGCCGTGCGGGCAGGAGCCACCGTAGGTGTCGACGATGATCTTGCGGCCGGTGAGCCCGGTGTCGCCCATCGGTCCGCCGGTCACGAACCGACCCGTCGGGTTGATGTGGAAGGTGCAGGTCTTCCGGTCGATCAGCTCGGGCGGCACGACGGGCAGGATGACCTGCTCGATCATGTCGCTGCGGATCTTGTCGGGCGGGACCTCGGGACCGTGCTGGGTCGAGATGACGACCGTCTCCACCGATCGGGGCTTGCCGTCGACGTAGCGGACCGTGACCTGCGACTTGCCGTCCGGGCGCAGATAGCCGATCTCCCCGGACTTCCGGCGCTCCGCCAGCCGCATCGTGAGGTGATGCGCGAGCATGATCGGCAGCGGCATCAGCTCGGGCGTCTCCGTGCACGCGTACCCGAACATGAGCCCCTGGTCGCCGGCGCCCAGCCGGTCGACGCCCATCGCGATGTCCGACGACTGCTCGTCGATCGCCGTGATGATCGCGCACGTCTCGGAGTCGAACCCGAACTTGGCGCGGGTGTAGCCGACGTTCCGGATGGTCTCGCGGGCGACGCGGGGGATGTCGACGTAGCAGGACGTGGAGATCTCGCCGGCGACGACGACGAGGCCGGTGGTGAGCAGCGTCTCGCAGGCCACGCGTCCGGTGGGATCCTGGGCGATGACGGCGTCGAGCACCGCGTCGGAAACCTGATCGGCGATCTTGTCAGGGTGACCCTCCGTCACCGACTCCGACGTGAACAGGTACTCGTCTCGCGCCATCGATGTCCCCTCCCGCGCGGCCGCTCGACCGCGCGCGTTCGGTGCCTGGACGCGCGGCGGGCGCCGCGCGTCGGCGTGTCGCGTCACTGTAGCACGGCGCGTCAGGACCCCTCAAGGCGCCGCGTCGCCGCCGGCCGCCATGCGCCGCTTCATCTCCTCGAGCCGGGGCACCGTCCACGGGTCGACGCCGGCGAGCGCCGCCAGGTAGACGCTCGCCCACTGCCCGAGGTAGACGAGCGACAGCAGGCGCGCCAGGCGCCCGCGGCCGCGCGCGCACACCTCGGAGACGGAGCCGTCGGCGGCCTCCACCATGTGACGGAGGATCGCCATCCGCCGCCCGATCTCGGCCCCCTCGCCTTCCTCGCGGAGCAGCACCACGTGGCGGTCGCGGGCGGCCGGCCCCCACCACGCCTCGATCTCGTTGTGGTTCATCTCGGGGACCGCGCCGGAGACGGCCAGGACCTTGCCGTTCTCCTCGAGGTCGGTCTTCCACCGGTACGCGGCGGCCCCGGTGAGCGGGCCGCCGTAGATCACCGGCAACCGGCCGTGGAGCGCCTGCGCCACTCGCTTCGCCTCGTTCTCGTCGACGGGCGACGCCACGCCGAGATCGCCGGCCTGCGCCGTCAGCACGTCGAGCGCCTCGCTCACGTCGTCCTCGGCGGCCGCGTCGACGCCGCAGGCGCGCAGCGCCGCCAGCGTCCCGAGGACGAGGTACCCCAGCGCCATCCTGGGCATGAGGCCGCCCGGCAGCGTCACCCGGGGCAGCCCGTGGTCGGTGGCCAGCCGGCCCAGCCGACCGCCCGCCGTCAGGACGATGACCGGCAGGCCTCGCCCCAGAGCCGTCTCCACGGCGGAGAGCACTTCGACCGTGTTGCCGGAGTAGGAGGACGCCAGGACGAGCGCCTCGTGGCCTCCGGCGGCCGGCAGCCCGTAGCCGCGGTGCACCACGAGGGGAACCTCGAGGGAGGCCGCGGCGCACGCCGCCACGAGGTCCGCCCCCGCCGCCGATCCGCCCATGCCGGCGAGGAGGACGAGACGCGGTCGCCCCGGCCCTGGAGGCGGCACCGGTCGCAGCGTGCGCGCCCGCCGGCACTGCTCGGGGAACTCGGCCAGGACCCGGCACGCGCCGTGAGGGTCGGCGCGCTCGAGCGCCGCTGGCTCGTCGAGATTCATCGCTCCACCACCGTGAGGGTCGTCTCCATCTCGCCCTCCTGCGCCGCCAGCGGCCAGGCCAGCAGCAGGGCGAGCCCCTGGTAGATGCGCTCGTAGCCGCCCTCCGACACCGAGACCGTCTCGACCGGTCCCCAGGCCAGCTCCGCTCCGCCGCTCCAGGTCAGCCGGGCCTCGAGGCCGAGCCACTCGTCGACCAGCGTCACCCCGGTGGCGCCGGGAAGTCGGCCCGTGCTCGCCAGCGAGGGTCGGTCGGGCAGGTCGAGGTAGCGGCCGGGGCCGCTCCCCGCCGTGAGGGCGAGATTCCACTGCACCCCCCAGCGGCCCTCGAGCGGCCCGCCGTCCGGGCGGCGCGGACGGTAGCGGGCGGCGAGCGCGGCCCCGCGCACGGTGACGCGCTTGTCCAGCGCCAGCCCCTCTCCGGTCAGCGAGAGCACGACGGTGGCGCCGTCGGCGGCAACCTCGACCGCCGGGGAGAGGCGCGTCTCGCCGAGGGCGGCCCGGCTCTGCGCCCAGGGGGCGACGGGATCGAGCGCGCCGTCCAGCGGGAAGAGGCCGTCCAGGAGCGAGGCGCGGCGGAAGTCGTCGTACGCGAGCAGCAGCTCGAGCCCGGCCTCCTTGACCGGCGGCGGCTGGTGGACCGACCGGAGCCCGATGTCGCCGCCCGCCGCGGTGTCGAGCAGCGCGTGATAGGGCTCGGGCCGGCGCGTGAGCACGTCGGCGAGATCGTGGCGCCGGCCCAGGACGGCCAGCTCCGTGATCGT
>DASUUL010000156.1:0-5142 GCA_036374115.1 Acidimicrobiia bacterium
TGATGGTCACGCTGGCCCCCGAGGCCGACCCGGAGCTGGCCGCGACCCGCCTCCTGACCGAGCGGGGTGTGGTCGTGGCGCTCGGGCACTCGACGGCTTCCTACGACGCCGCCGGCCGGGCCGCCGCCGCGGGTGCGACCGTCGTCACCCATCTCTTCAACGGTATGGGGCCCTTCCACCACCGCGAACCGGGGCTCGCCGGCGCCGCCCTCACCGACGGCCGCCTCACGCCGACCGTGATCGCCGATCTGGTGCACGTGCATCCCGCCGCTCTCCGCCTCGCGATCGGGGCCAAGCGCTCCGTCGCCCTGGTGACGGACGCCGTGGCGAGCGGCGACGTGGCGGCCGACGCGGTCCGCCTGCCCGACGGGACGCTGGCGGGCTCGACACTGACGCTCGCCGGTGCCGTCGCCAACGTCGTCGCCCTCGGCGTGTCCGTCGAGCGCGCGGTCGAGATGGCCGCGACCGTGCCGGCAGAGGTCCTGGGGCGCGGCGAGCGCGGCCGGCTCGCCGCGGGTCGGCGTGCCGACGTCGTCGCGCTCGATCCCCGGTCGCTCGCTGTTCGCACGGTGTGGCTCGCCGGCGAGCGCGTCGTCGGCTGACGGCCACGCTAGGCGTCGAGCTCCACGTCGGCCTTGACGCGGTTCCCCGGGAGCACGCGGAACGGGTAGGGCACGAGTCGGCGGCGCTCTCGATCCCAGAACTTGTGCGGGTGCGAGGCCGGCAGCCGGCACAGCACGTGCACCGACACGCCGTCCACGTCCCCGGGGTTGCGCACCCGGTGGTGCATCTCGTCCGGGGGGAGCAGGCGCGACACGGTGCCCGGTTCGTGCACGCTGCGCGCCACCTCTTCGAGCACGCAGCCGTCGTCGCCGTTCCCGCCGTCGACCCTCCGGAAGCGGGTCTCCTCGTCGAGCCCGGCGACGTAGCCGATCACGCCCCAGCAGCCGTGCTCGTGGACGCCGCTGCTCGTCCCGGGCGGGAACACGACCGAGAGGACGTGGAAACGCTCACCGGGGTCGGCGTAGAGGAGGTGACCGATGGCGCCGCCGTCGGCATCGGGCCGGCGAGCGTGGTCGGGCAGCTCCCCTGCCCGGGTGAGGAACCGCGCCATCGCGGGCTCGAGCGCGGCGACGGCGGCGGCCTCGTCGAGGCCGGCCTCCTCCGGGTACCGGGCGAGCACGGCGTCGACCGCGTGCACCAGCTCGGTGACGGCGTCGCTCACAGCCCCGGAGCGTACGCCGGTAAGGTCGACGTGATGCCGTGCGGAGGAGGGTCCCGAAGGGCGGTGGCAGGTACCCTGCCGCCGGGCGCCGGAGCCAGGTGGCCGTGCGGAGGCGCGTCCCGAAGGGCGGCGGCAGGTACCCTGCCGCCGGGCGCCGGAGCCATGTGATGGAGCTGGTCGCGGCGCTGTTCGTCGAGAACCTCGACTTCCGGCAGGTACCGGGCCCGTCGACCCGGATCGACCTGTCGGGCGTCTTCTTCTCGTTACCCGTCGCCGAGTTCCCGACGACGCTGACGCCCCACCTCATCGTGCTCGTACGGGCGCCGGCGGACGACTCGGGCGAGGCGACGTTCGAGGCGGTCTTCAGCCGTGACGGGGAGCAGATCGCCCGCAACGTGCAGCCCTGTCCCGTGGAACCGGGCAAGTTCGGGTACCGCCTGGTGCGTCCCGAGCTCACCTTTGACGAGCCGGGCACGATCGAGGCGCGTTGCACGCTCGTCGAATCGGGCTCGTCGATCACGGTCCCACTGACCGTCATCCCGGCGCCGTGACCACGGCGACCACGCAGGCGACGTTCGCCTCGGCCCTGTCGCAGCATCCGCTGGCGGCGCACGCCGTCGGCGAGGCCGCGGGCGAGGTGTTGGAGCAGCTCCAGGGCGCCGACGCCGATCTCGTCGTGTGTTTCGCGTCGCCGCACCATGTCGGCGTGCTCGAGGACGTGGCGGCGGCCCTCCGCTCGTTGCTCGAGCCGCGCGTGCTGGTCGGCGGCACCGCCGTGTCGGTGATCGGCGGGCCCCGTGAAGTCGAGGAGGAGCCCGCGCTGGCGGTGTTCGCCGCCCGGCTCCCCGGCGCCCGCCTGGAGCCCGTTGCCCTGCGGGTGGAGGCGACGCCCGACGGCGACGCGCTCGTCGGGTTGCCCGACGGCCTCGACGCGCTGCCCGACACGCTGCTCCTCTTCGCCGACCCGTTCACATTCCCGGTCGACGCGTTCCTGGCGCGCTGCAACGCCGACGCTCCCGACCTGCAGGTGGTCGGCGGTCTCGCCTCGGCGGCCGCCCGCCCGGGCGGCAACCGACTCGTGCTCGACGACCGCGTGCTCAGCGAGGGCGCCGTCGGCGTCCTGGTCGACGGGATCGAGGTGCACTCGCTCGTGTCCCAGGGATGTCGCCCGATCGGGCGCCCGTACGTGATCACGCGCGCCCAGCGGAACTTCGTCGAGGAGCTCGGCGGCCAGCCCGCCCTCGAGCGGCTCCAGGAGCTCGCCAGCGAAGCGACCGAGGAGGAGCGCGAGCTGTTGCGCAGCGGCCTGCACTTGGGCCTGGTCGTCGACGAGCACAAGGCCGACTTCCAGCGGGGCGACTTCCTTGTTCGCAACCTCCTCGGCGCCGACCAGGAGTCGGGGGCGCTGGCGGTCGGCGACCACGTGACCGTGGGCCAGACCGCGCAGTTCCACGTGCGTGATGCCGAGGCTGCCGACGAGGATCTCCGGGAGCTCCTGGCCGGGGTCGACGCCGACGCCGCGCTGCTGTTCACGTGCAACGGCCGGGGCCGCCACCTCTTCGGCGCCCCCGACCACGATGCCGGCCTGGTGGACCAGCTGTTGGGGCCGATCCCGCTCGCCGGGTGCTTCTGTGCCGGCGAGATGGGCCCCGTGGGCGGGCGGAACTTCCTGCACGGGTTCACCGCCAGCCTGGCCCTGTTCAAGGGATGACGGTGCCCGGGTATATCCGCAGCGCGCCGACGGCGCGCTAATAGGCTCGCCACTGCGGAGCGGAGAGGGGCAGTCGTGACAGCGGACGCAACCGCAACTCGCACGGCGCCGGAACGAATCACGGTGTCTCCGGACCTCGAGCGGCGGGCCGTCGACGTGATCCGGGGCTTGGCGATGGACGCCGTGCAGAAGGCCAACTCCGGGCACCCGGGTACGCCCATGGCGCTCGCGCCGCTGGCCCACGTGCTGTTCGCGCGGATCATGCGCTACGACGCCGCCGAGCCGGAGTGGCCCGACCGTGACCGGCTCGTGCTCTCGGCGGGGCATGCATCGATGCTCCTGTACGCCATGCTGTACCTCACCGGGTTCGGGCTCGAGCTCGACGACCTCGAGCAGTTCCGGCAGTGGGCGTCGCGCACTCCCGGGCATCCCGAGCACCGCCACACCCCCGGTGTCGAGGTGACCACCGGCCCGCTCGGGCAGGGCTTCGCCAACGGCGTCGGCATCGCCGTGGTCGAGCGTCACCTCCGCGAGCGCTTCGGAGCCGACGTCGCCGACCACCACGTGTTCGCGATCTGCTCCGACGGTGACCTGGAGGAGGGCGTGAGCCACGAGGCCGCGTCCCTGGCCGGACACCTCGGGCTCGGCCGGCTCGTGTACGTGTACGACGACAATCACATCTCCATCGACGGGCCCACTGAGCTGTCGTACTCCGACGACGTCGCCCGCCGTTTCGAGGGGTACCACTGGCACGTGGTGCGCCTCGGCGAGGTCGCCGAAGACCTCGACGCACTCGAGCGCGCGCTGCGCGACGGCATCGCCGAGCCCGACCGCCCGACGCTGCTCATCCTCCGCAGCCACATCGGCTACCCGTCACCGAAGTACCAGGACACCGCGCACGCCCACGGCAGTCCCCTCGGCGAGGACGAGGTCGCCGAGGTGAAACGGATCCTGGGCATGCCCCCGGAGCAGTTCTGGGTGCCCGACGACGTGCTCGCCTACTACCGCGAGGTCGGGGCCCGGGGCCGCGACGCCCGCGCGACCTGGGAGCAGCGACTCGGGGCGTTCCGCGAGCGCGACCGCGCCGCCGCCGAGGAGTACGAGCTCTGCATGAGCGGACGGGGTCGCGCCGGCTGGGAGGAGAACCTCCCCACGTGGGACGCCGGCGAGCAGCTGGCGACCCGGGTCGCGTGCGCCAAGGTGGTGAACGCCGTTTGCGGCGACGTCCCCGCCCTCATCGGGGGCGGCGCCGACCTCACGGGGAACACGGGGACGCAGCTCGACGACGTCCCGACCCTCACGCGCGACGACTTCACGGGCCGCCAGCTCCATTTCGGGGTCCGCGAGCACGCCATGGGCTCGATCATGAACGGGATGGCGCTCACCGGAGGAGCGTTGCCCTTCGGCGGGACGTTCCTCGTGTTCAGCGACTACGCCCGGCCTGCGGTCCGCCTCGCCGCGCTCTCGCGGGCCAAGGTCGCCTTCGTCTGGTCGCACGACTCCGTCGGCCTCGGCGAGGACGGCCCGACCCACCAACCGGTCGAGCACGTGATGGCCCTGCGGGCGATCCCACAGCTCACCGTGATCCGGCCGGCCGACGCCAACGAGGTCGCGGCCGCGTGGCGCATCCACGTCGACGGCGACGGCCCCACCGCCTTGATCCTCACCCGCCAGAAGGTGCCCGTCCTGGAGGGCACCGCCGCTCGGGCCCCCGAGGGCGTGGCTGCGGGCGCCTATCCCCTCGTCGACGAGGGGTCGGCCGACCTCGACCTCGTGCTCCTCGGGACCGGGTCCGAGGTGTCGCTGTGCGTCGAGGCGCAGGCGCGGCTGGCCGGCGAGGGGTTGACGGTGCGGGTGGTGTCGATGCCCTCGTGGGAGCTCTTCGCCGCCCAGCCGGCCGAGTACCGCGACGTCGTGCTGCCCGCCGCCACTCCCACGCTCGCGGTCGAAGCCGGCGTCGGCCTCGGATGGGACCGCTACGCCGACGACGTCGTGGCGATCGACCACTTCGGCGCCTCCGCGCCGGGTGGTCTCGTCCTCGACAAGTTCGGGTACAACCCCGATTACGTCACGGCGCGGGCGCGAGCCCTGCTGGGCCTCGCGCCCCCGCCCGGCCCGCCCGAGGGGGAAGCATGAGCAGTCCGATCGCGCGTCTCAACGAGTACGGGCAGAGCCCCTGGTACGACAACCTCACGCGGACCCTCGT
>DASUUL010000157.1:0-2228 GCA_036374115.1 Acidimicrobiia bacterium
TCGGCGAGGACGATCTTCTCCTCCGGCGAGGCCGACTGGTCGACCACGTACGCGATCCCGTCGTCGTCGAGGTCGAACACGCCCGGCGCCCAGAACGAGCAGTTCCCCGAGCCCATGCAGAGCTCGCGGTCGATCTCGATCTCGAGCGCCACGGCTCGTAGGGTAAACGACCGTGACCACTGCGACACCGCCCAGGCTCAACTGGAAGAAGAGCGAGACGCACGGCCTCCTGCCGGACCCGGAGCCGCGCGCCATCGACTACACGATCATCTCCGTCGACGACCATCTCGTCGAGCCGCCCGGCATGTTCGAGGGGCGTCTGGCCCGCCGGCACCAGGACCGGGCGCCGCGCGTGGTCGAGACCGAGGAAGGCCACGAGGTCTGGGAGTTCGACGGCAAGCTGTTCTTCCAGGTGGGGCTCAACGCCGTCGTCGGCCGCAAGCGCGAGGACTGGAAGGTGGAACCGACGCGCTTCGACGAGATGCGGCCCGGCTGTTACGACATCGACGCCCGCGTCCGGGACATGGACATCAACGGCGTGTGGGGCTCGGTCAACTTCCCGTCGCAGATCACCGGGTTCTGCGGGCGGGTGTTCTCGCAGTGCTCCGATCCCGAGCTCGGGCTCGCGGTGACACGAGCGTGGAACGACTGGTTCTTCGAGGAGTGGCACTCCCCCCACCCCGATCGCATCGTCCCGATGGGCATCACGTACCTCGGCGACGCCGAGCAGGGCGCGGAGGAGATCCGGCGCAACGCGGCGCGGGGCTTCACCGCGGTGACGCTCCCGGAGCAGCCGCACCGCGTCGACATGCCGAACCTGTTCTCCGGCTGGTGGGACCCGATCATCGAGGCGTGCGCCGAGACCGGCACGGTGGTGTGCCTCCACGTCGGGTCGACCGGCGTCGCCGACATGCCGCCGGGCGCGCCGCTCGTACCGCTGGGCGCCACCCTCTTCGGTCAGCTCTCGCTGGCCGCGTGCGCGGAGTGGCTGTGGTCGGGATACCCGGCTCGTCATCCCGACCTCAAGATCGCGATGTCGGAGGGTGGGATCGGCTGGGTCGCGATGCTGCACGACCGCCTCGAGAACATCGTCGACCGGTCCGGCTACGGCGACTACTTCCCCGGCGATCTGCGCCCCGCCGAGGTGCTGCACCGGAACTTCTGGTTCTGCACCATCGACGACCCCTCGACGATCGCGACCCGGTACACCGTGGGCGTCGACCACATCATGTTCGAGACCGACTACCCCCACGGCGACGGCACCTGGCCCGACTCGCAGGCCGTCTTCGATCGGTACTTCGGGTCACTCCCCGCCGACGAGATCGCCAAGATCAGCCACGAGAACGCCGCCGCCCTGTTCCGCCACCCCCTCCCGCCGCCCGACAGCCCCCACGCGGCCGGCCTGCGCTGATGCTCGGACGCTGACTCGTTTGTGCAGGAGTACCGGCACGGCGACCGGTTCGTGCACGAACCGGTTCAGAGCTGCAGGAAGCGCTGGTAGCGCTCCTGCACGGCATCGGCCCAACGAGCGTCGGGCTCGACGCGACGGCCGGTGCGGGCCCACCGCCGCGCCTCGGTCATCGCCATCGGATCCTCGAGACCGGCGGCGATCCGGGCCAGCCACGCCGATCCGAGCGCACCGCCCTCGGGAACGGCGACGCAGTCGACCGGCAACCCGGTGGCGTCGGCGAGCGCGTGCACCCACTCGTCGACGCGTATCCCGCCGCCGGTGGCGACGATGCGCCGCACCTCCGCGCCGGAGGCCTCGATGATGCGGCGAGCGCAGAAGCCCGACGCCTCGAACGCCCCGCGCCGGAGCGCGCCCGCGTCGTGGGTGAGGTCGAGACCGGCGACGGCGCCACGGCGCGTCGGGTCGTGGAACGGGACCCGCTCCCCCCGCGGGTAGGGCGCCCACACCGGCACCGCCGACGGGTCGGCCGGCGCCGCGGCCGCGACCATCATCCGGTCCACCCAGTCGAGGAAGAGGCCGCCGGCGTTGCTCGGCCCGCCGACGAGCATCTTGCCCGCCGCCGTGTGCGGGATCGTCCAGTAGCCGGGGACCTCGTCGGTGCGGTCGGTGACCGCCCACACGATGAGGGTGGCCCCGAGGATCACGAGCACGTCGCCGTCGTGGTCGGCGCCGGCGACGAGCTGCTCGGCGAGCGCATCGATGCATCCCGACGCGAGCGGTGGCCCGTCGCCGTCGATGCGCCCGGCCTCGAGCCCGG
>DASUUL010000158.1:0-8916 GCA_036374115.1 Acidimicrobiia bacterium
ACCACCTGATCGAGGCCTACCGCGAGAAGCACCAGCTGCCGCTCACCCATCCCCGCGTCGCGCTGCTCGACCTCTCGTACCACGACGTCACCCGGGCGCGGTCTCTCTACTACCTGCTCGAGCGGCGCGGGCACGTGGAACGCACGGTGACCGACGCCGACATCGACGCCGCCGTGAGCACACCGCCCCAGACCACGCGCGCCCGTCTCCGGGGCGCGTTCATCAAGCGGGCCAAGGAGCGCAAGCGTGACTACACCGTCGACTGGGTGCACCTGAAGCTCAACGATCAGGCGCAGCGCACGGTGCTGTGCAAGGACCCGTTCAAGGCCCGCGACGACCGGGTGGAACGACTCATCAGCTCCCTCTAGCGACCCCTAACCTGACTCCGTGCCGTCGTTCAAGACCGGTGACGTCGTCCGCGTGCTCGAGGAGCGGCCCGGGCTCCAGCGGGTCGAGGTCGACTTGGGACGCGGCGCCGAGCGTGCCTATGTGCTGTCCCAGCTCACCGGCACCGTGGCGGCGGGCGATCGCGTCGTCGTGAACACGACCGCGGTCGAGCTCGGGCTCGGCACCGGCGGGTGGCACGTCGTCCACTGGAACCTCGCTCGCGAGTCGTTCCACGAGCCGGGCCCCGGCCACATCATCAAGGGTCGCTATACGAGCCTCCAGGCCGACGTGGGCAGCACCGAGGAGCATCTCGTCGAGCTGGCCGAGGTCGAGTCGATCGGCGGCATGCCCGTGGTGGCGGCGGCGCTGCACAGCCAGGTTCCGGCCGTGGCGGTGGCGTTCAAGGACGCCGCTCCCGACGCCCGCCTCGTCTACGTGATGACCGACGGCGCCGGGCTGCCGCTCGCCCTGTCGGACCTGGTCTTCGAGCTGCGCCGCCGGGACCTGCTCGACGCCACGGTGACGTGCGGCCACGCCTTCGGCGGTGACTTCGAGGCCGTGTCGATCTTCTCGGCGCTGGCGGTCGCCCGCCATGCCGCACGCGCCGACGCGGCCGTGGTCGCCATGGGCCCCGGGATCGTGGGCACGAACACGCGCCTGGGGTTCAGCGGCATGGAGGTCGGCCCGATCCTGGATGCCGCCGCCGCGCTCGAGGGCTCGCCGATCGCGTGCCTGCGCGTGTCGTTCGCCGATCCCCGAGCCCGCCACGTGGGCCTCTCGCATCACAGCCGGACCGCGCTGCGGCTGGCGTGCCGCGAACGGGTCGAGGTGGCCGTGCCCGCGCTCGGGGGCGCGGAAGGGGAGCGCCTGCGGGCGGACCTCGCCGCCGCCGGGCTCGACCGCCGCCACCGCCTGGTCGACGTCGACCCGCCCGACGCGCTCGCCCTCTTCGCGCGTGCGGGGCTCGAGATCGTCTCCATGGGCCGGCCGGCCGCCGCTGACCCGGCCCTGTTCCTCGCCGGCGCAGCCGCCGGCGCGCTCGCCGCCACCCACGTGCTCGCCACCCGGGGCCACGCCCGTGGTTGACCGCCTGGAGCGCCTCACGAACCTGGTGGCGACGCTGCTCGACACCCGCCGGCCGCTGCCCCTGGAAGAGCTCGTCGACCTCGTGCCCGGCTACCCGTCCGACAAGGCGTCGTACCGGCGCCAGTTCGAACGCGACAAGGACACGCTGCGAGGAATCGGCATCCCGGTGGAGACGACGCCCGTCGACGCGCTCGGGCCGGAGGTCGGATATCGCATTCGTCCCGACGAGTACTACCTCCCCCAGTTCGACCTGACGCCGGAGGAGCAGGCGGCGCTCCACGTCGCGGTGACGGCCGTGCGCCTGGAGGGGGGTGCGGGACCGGAGGCGCTCTGGAAGCTCGGAGGGCTGGAGGGCGAAGCGGCGACCGCGGTGGCGGCACTGCCGACGGTGCCCGAGCTCCCCGCGCTCTTCGACGCCTACCGGGAACGGGCGCCGGTGACGTTCCGGTACCGCGGCGAGACGCGCCGCCTGGACCCGTGGGGCATCGTGTTCCGCCGCGGACACTGGTACGTCGTCGGCCACGACCACGACCGCGCGGACGAGCGCGCCTTCCGAATCGATCGCGTCGAGGGCTCGGTCGATCGCGGCGACGCCGGCACGGTCGAAGCGCCCGCCGATCTCGACCCGAGCGATCTGCTCCGCGACGATCCTTGGCGCTTCGGAGACGAGGAGCCCGTCGTCGCGCACGTCCTCGTCGACGCACCGCAGGCCCCGGGCGTCGTGCACCAAGTGGGGGAGCACGCGGTGGTCGAGCGTCGCGCCGGCGGGGCAGTCGTCCTGGGCCTGCCCGTGACCAACGTGGCCGCGTTCCGGTCCTTCGTGGTGGGCCTGCTCGACGGGGCCGAGGTGCTCTCACCTCCCGAGCTGCGCGCCGCCGTCGTCGACTGGCTCGACAGATTGACGGAGGCGGGGTGAGCCCGCGACCGTTGCCCGGGCCGCGCCTGCGACGGGTGCTCGCGCTCGTCCCCTGGATCGCCGACCACCCCGGGGTCGCGCTGACCGACCTGGCAGCACGCTTCGGCGTGAGCGAGCGCGACCTCGAGCGCGACCTCGAGCTCCTGCCGCTGTGCGGCCTCCCGCCGTACACCCCCGACCGGATGATCGACGTCGAGCTCGTCGACGGGCACGTGTGGATCCGCTTCGCCGAGTACTTCGCCCGACCCCTGCGGCTCACCGCCGAGGAAGGCCTCGCCCTGCTCGCCGGCGGCCGGGCGCTCCTGGCGGTCCCGGGCTCCGATGCCGACGGCACCCTGGCGACCGCGCTCGAGAAGCTCGCGGGCGCGCTGGGCACCGGGGACGGCCTCGCCGTGGAGGTCGGCGACCCGCCGCATCTCGAGGCTCTCCGGCGAGCGGCGGCGGCGGGGGAGCGGGTCGAGATCGACTACTACTCGTTCGGCCGCGACGCGCTCACCAGCCGGCGGATCGATCCGTACGCCGTCTTCCATGCGTACGGCCACTGGTACGCCGACGCCTGGTGTCACGTCGTCGACGCCGATCGGCTGTTCCGCATCGACCGCGTCCAGGCGGTGCGCCCGACGGGCGAGACGTTCGAGCCGCGCACGGGTGACGACGCCGTCGGCTCGACCGTGTACCACCCGAGTCCCGACGATCCCCGGGCGACCCTCGAGCTCACCGCCGACGCCGGCTGGGTCGTCGAGAGCTACCCGTGCGAAGAGGTCGAGGAGCGCCCCGACGGCAGCTGGCGAGCGGTGCTCGCGATCAGCGAGCGGGCGTGGCTCGAGCGCCTGTTGCTGCGGCTCGGCCCCGACGCCCGGGTGCTCGCTCCTCCCGAGCTCCGCACCGTGGGTGCGGACGCGGCCGCGCGGCTGCTCCGGCGCTACCGGCCCGACGTGGAAGGATGAGATCCGTGGAGCCCACCCCGTGACCGGTTCCGAGCGCGTCTCCGACGCGGCGACCACGCCGGTCGCGTCCGGAGCCGTCCCGACCGAGGCATCGGCTCCGAGCGACACCGTGCGGGGGAGGGCCGCACCCGGCGGCACCACCATCGCGCCCGGCGAGGCACCCGCGCCCGACGGCGCCGGGGGTGCCGAGCCGCCCGCACGGCGACGAACCCGCCGTGTCGTCATCGAGTGGGTCCTGCTCGTCGGTGGCGCCCTGCTCATCGCCTTCCTCATCAAGACCTTCCTCTTCCAGGCCTTCTACATCCCTTCGGAGTCGATGACCCCGACGCTCCAGGTCGGCGACCGGGTGCTGGTCAACAAGCTCAGCTACCGGCTCCACGACGTGAACCGGGGCGACATCGTCGTCTTCGAGGCTCCCGAGAGCGAGAGCGCCGGCGGCGTGAAGGACCTCGTGAAGCGGGTGATCGGGCTCCCCGGTGAAACCGTGGAACTGCGCGACGGCGAGGTGTACATCGACGGCGAGCCTCTCGACGAGCCCTACCTGGCCGACGGCGAGACCACCACACCCACCCAGGAGTTCGCCGGGAAGTGCGAGCCACCGGTCAGCGACGCGACGTGCGTCGTTCCTGCCGACT
Organism: Acidimicrobiia bacterium; assembly: GCA_036374115.1. Classification (GTDB taxonomy): domain Bacteria; phylum Actinomycetota; class Acidimicrobiia; order IMCC26256; family JACDBD01; genus JACDBD01. The sequence goes on from DASUUL010000158.1 coordinate 3,972, forward strand.
CGTACCTGGTGCTCGGCGACAACCGCAACGAATCGAAGGACGGCCGGGTGTTCGGGCCGATCACCGAGTCCGACATCGTGGGCCGCGTGTTCGTGCGTATCTGGCCCGTCGGCGACATCGGCTTCCTGTAGTCCTGTAGCCGCCGTTAGCGCTCGAGGCGGCCGCTGCTCCACTCCTGCACCGTGGCCACCATCCGATCGGGGCGGTCGCAGTACACCCCGTCGATGCCCATGTCGAGCGCGGCGCGGAGGTGGCGAACCTCCTGGCAGTCCCAGGCGAACGCACGCACGCCGAAGCGCTGGAAGAGCGCGACCAGCCCCGCGCTCCACTCGGTGTGGTGCATGTTCATGACCTCGATCCCGGTGGCGGCGAGATCGGCGGCGTGGCGCTCGAGTGGCTCGGGGAGCGTGCGCCGGCTCCGTGAGTGGACGAGGTGGGCTTCGCCGCGGGCGTCGGTACCGGCGAGCTCCCGCAGGAATCGCAGGCTGGGGGAGCACAGCCACAGCCGGTTGACTGCCTCGCGTCCGGCCGCCGCCGCCGTCGCCAGGATGGGGCCGGCGGCGGCCCGGTCCTTCACGTCGATGGAGAGCTCGAAGGCGTTCCCCAGCTCGCGGTAGAGGTCCTCGAGGCGGGGAACGCCGAAACGCCCGAGCGCGGCGGCCGTCGTGCGTCCGACTCGCGCCCGGCGCAAGCCGCGGTGGACGACGCCGTCGTGGACGAGGACCGGCTGACCATCGGAAGAGAGCCACGCATCCGTCTCCAACCCGCCCGCGCCCAGCTCGAGGGCGCGGCGGAAGGCCGCCAGGGTGTTCTCGGGCTCGACGATTCGGGCGCCGCGATGGGCGAAGGTGATCGGGCTCACGGGGATCGCATCATGGCCCAGTCGCGCCGGTTGTGCCGCCGCCTGCTCCTCGAGCTGCCCGCCCACCCGCTCAAGGTGCCCCGCCCACCCGCCGATGGATACCCGAGGGGTGACCGGAGGGGCGCAGATGACCACCATACGAGCACAGTGTCCGAGTTGCGGCGACGTGCGGCTGACGGCCGCCGACGTCACGGTGCGCGTGTGCAGCGACGACGACAGCGGCGCCTACCGCTTCCGGTGCCCCGGCTGCGACGCCCCGGTGACCAAGCCGGCGAGCGCGCACGTCGTCGAGCTCCTGGTCTCGTCGGGCGTGCGAGTCGAGACCTGGCGGCGCCCCGCGGAGCTCCTCGAGAGCCACGACGGGCCGCCGTTGACCCCCGACGACCTCCTCGACTTCCACGTGCTCCTACAGCGCGCCGACTGGGTCGACGAGCTGCTCCGCAGCGATCGGCCGTCGGGCCACACGCGGTAGGTGGAGCGGAGCCGCCTCTCGTCCCAGCCCCGACCGGGCGCCCCGTCACACCACCCGCGTCGCGACTCCGGCCTCGCCACTCCGTGGCGCCACTCCGGGAAGGCGCAAAGGGCACCACTACCATGAGCGGCGATGCCCCAGGTCGGCCCGCTCGAGATCCTCGTGATCTTCGTCGTCGCCCTGCTGGTCTTCGGCCCCAAGGAGATCCCGCGAGTGGCCCGCCAGGCCGCCAAGGCCTGGCGGGAGGTCCAGCGGTTCCAGGCCACGGTCCGGCGCGACATCGACGACGTGCTCCGCGAGGTCGACGAGGGGGAAGCCGAGGAGGAGCGCGGCCGGCCGCCCACCCTGCCGCCCAAGGAACCCGAGCTTCCGGCGGCGGCGCCGCCGCCGGCCGGGCCGGCTGCCGAGGAGCGGGCCGACGGGTCGCCACCGCCTGATCCCACGCCGTAGCCGCCGTGCCGAGACGAAACCGCGACGGCCGCATGACGGTCGTCGAGCACCTCGCCGAACTGCGGCGCCGGATCATCGTGTGCCTGATCGCCGTCACCGTCGCCGCGATCGTCGTGTACATCTTCTCGCTCGACATCATCCGCTTCCTCATCGAGGACTACCAGAGCGCGGTCGACGACCCCGACAAGGCGCTGATCTTCACGGGGCCGCTCGACGCCTTCGCGACCCGGCTGAAGGTCGCGACCTACGGCGGGATCGTCCTCGCGCTCCCGGTGTGGCTGTTCCAGCTCTGGCGCTTCGTCACACCCGGCCTGCACCCGAAGGAGAAGCGGTACGCGGTTCCCTTCGTACTCACGTCGATCGCGCTCTTCGCGCTGGGCGGATTCGTTGCGCTGCTCACGTTGCCCCGCGCCCTCGATTTCCTGCTCAACATCGGAGGTTCGGAGCTGGAACCCCTGCTGGCGGCGGACCGCTACCTCTCGCTCGTGAGCCTCATGGTCGTCGCCTTCGGCGTGGCCTTCGAGTTCCCGGTCGTGATCACGTTCCTGCTGCTGGCCCGGGTCATCACCACCGCGCAGCTCCGCCGGTGGCGGCGGGGAACCATCGTCCTCGTCACGATCTTCGCGGCCGTGATCACCCCCAGCCAGGACCCGTACTCCCTGCTGCTGATGATGGTACCGATGTACCTGTTCTACGAGGCCTGCATCGTCATCGGAAGGATCATGAAACGGTGAGTCCCGCATCGCATCGTCGCCTCGGCCGAGGCCGCACCGGCACGTACCGACCCCCGCGCGACCGGCGCGAGATCGCCGTCGCCGTCCTCGCCGCGCTCGGGGTCGTCGTCGTGACGGCCGTGCTGCTGTTCGCCCTGCGCCCACGCGACGACACCTCCGACGCGCCGCCGGTGCCCGCACCGCTCCCCACGGAGAGCACGGCGCCGGCCGACACGCTGACCCCACCCGACACGTCGGTGCCGCCCGAGACGCTCGCTCCCGACGCGACCTCGGCGCCGGCACCGTGACCGGCGTCGGGTGACGGGCTCGTGGTGATCGGGGCGCCGTGAACGACGGGACGGTTCCCGCCCGGCGTCATACGTTCGAGGCGGCGCAGCGCTTCCCGCTCGACCGGTTCCAGGTGGAAGCGCTCGACGCCCTCGACGCGGGGGAGTCGGTGCTGGTGGCGGCGCCCACCGGCTCGGGCAAGACGCTCGTCGCCGAGTACGCGATCACGACGGCGCTCGACGAGGGGACGAAGGCGTTCTACACGACGCCCCTCAAGGCGCTCTCGAACCAGAAGTTCGGCGATCTCCGCCGCGTCCACGGCGCGAGCGCCGTCGGGCTCCTGACCGGCGACAACTCGATCAACGGCGACGCCCCCGTGGTCGTGATGACCACCGAGGTGCTGCGCAACATGATCTACGCCGGATCGCCCACGCTGGGCGATCTCCGCTACGTGATCCTCGACGAGGTCCATTACCTCCAGAACCCCTACCGCGGCGCGGTCTGGGAAGAGGTGATCATCCACCTCCCGGCGGAGGTCGATCTGGTGTGCCTCTCGGCGACCGTGTCGAACGCGGAGGAGTTCGCCGCCTGGATCCAGACGGTCCGGGGCCGGACGCGAGCGGTGATCGAGGAACGCCGCCCGGTCGAGTTGCGCAACCTCTACCTCGTGGGGGAGCGCGGCGCCGACCGGCTGCACCTCCTCCCCACGTTCGTCCGCGCCGAGAGCGGGGAGATGCGGCCGAACCCGGAAGCGGCGCGCCTCGACGCCCGGCCCGGATCGCGCGGACGCGGCCGTCCCATCCGGCGACTGCGCACGCCCGGGCGCGTCGAGACCGTCGCCCGCCTCGATGACGAGGGCATGCTCCCCGCGATCGAGTTCGTGTTCAGTCGGGCCGGCTGCGATCAGGCCGTCGAGCAGTGCCTCGCCGCCGGCCTGCGCCTGACCGGCCCGGAGGAACGCCCCCGGATCCGGCGCATCGCGGAGGCGCACACGTCCGGCCTCACCGGCGAGGATCTCGACGTCCTCGGGTACGGGAGCTGGCTGGCGGCCCTCGAAGCGGGCCTCGCCGCCCATCACGCAGGCATGGTGCCCCCGATGAAGGAGGCGACCGAGGAGGCGTTCGCGGCCGGGCTGGTGAAGATGGTCTTCGCCACCGAGACGCTGTCGCTCGGCATCAACATGCCGGCGCGCACGGTGGTCATCGAGAAGCTCTCGAAGTTCACGGGGGAGCGGCACGAGTTCCTCACGCCGGGCGAGTACACCCAGCTCACAGGCCGCGCCGGGAGGCGCGGGATCGACGAGACCGGCTATGCGGTCGTCTGCTGGAGCCCCTTCGTGCCGTTCGACCAAGTGGCAGGGTTGGCGTCACGCCGGACGCACGCGCTCCGGTCGTCGTTCCGCCCGACGTACAACATGGCCGCCAACCTCGTGCGTCGTTACAGCGCCGAGGTCGCCCATCATCTCCTCAACCTTTCGTTCGCGCAGTTCCACGCCGACCGCGACGTCGTGTCGCTGGAGCGTCAGTTGGAGCGGGCTCGCGCCGACCTCGCCCGCCAACGGGCGGTGGCCGAACGCGGGCCCGGCGACATCGACGAATACCGCCGGCTGGCGGGCGCGCTGGAGTCGGAGCGCCGCGAGCGCGGCGGTCGACGCCGCCGGGGCGACGCGTTGGAGGCCCTGCGACCCGGCGACGTGGTGCTCACCCGGGGTCGCCGCGGCAAGGTGGTGGTGCTGTCGCACGATCGCGGCCGCTCCGGCACGGCCCGGGTGCTCGCGCTCACGACCGGGCGGGAGCTCGTGCGGTTGGGCCCGGACGACTTCGACGGACCGCCGGTACCGGTGGGCCGCCTCGAGTTGCCCGAGCCCTACGCACCGCGGAGCGCGTCGTTCCGGCGGGACGCCGCCGATCGACTCCGCCGGGTCAAGGCGAAGCCCGGCGACGGCGCCACCGACCGCGACCATCAAGGTCGCGTGCCGGAGCTGGCGGCCGCGGTGGCGTCACATCCGGTCGCACGCGACGCCGCTCGCGACAGCCGCGCCCGTGCGGCGGCGCGCGCGGACCGCCTCGAACGCGACATCACCCGCCTCGAGCGCCGGGTCCGCAGCCGGACCGAGAGCCTGGCGCGCCAGTTCGACCGTGTCCTGCGGGTCCTCGAGGC
>DASUUL010000159.1:0-2862 GCA_036374115.1 Acidimicrobiia bacterium
TGCACGCGTTCCGGCTGTTGTTCCGGCGCATGGTCGACGAGTCGGCGGTCGCCAATTCGATCTCCGAGCACGACCAGGTGGCGGCGGCGATCCTCGCCGGCGACGCGCGGGCCGCCGAGCGCGCCATGCGCGAGCACGTACGGCGCTCGGGCGAGACGGTGCTACGCGCGGGCGACCGTCACGACGCGTTCTGAGCGGCGGGCGGACCCCGGCGCCCGGTCAACCTCGGTGCAGGCCTCGTCGCAGGGCGGCGCTCGCCTCCAGCATCGCCTCACGGGCGACCCCGAGGTGGTCGTGCATCGAGAAGAAGTTGTGGACCGTCCCCGGCCAGCAGCGGTACTCGACCGGGACGCCGGCCTCGCGGAGGCGCTCGGCGTAGGCCTGCTCCTCGTCCCGCAGGAAGTCGTACTCGGCGGCCAGGAGGTAGGCGGGCGGAAGACCCGAGAGATCCGGGCGGCGCACCGGCGAGAGGCGCCAGTCGGTTCGGTCGACCTCCGGGGGCGCGTACGCATCCATCAGCGCATCGACCATGTCGCCCGGGATCAACGCGTCGTCGGCGAAGGCGAGGCGTGACTCGTACTTCTCCGCGAACTCCGTGCACGGGCTGAGGAGGAGCTGGAAGGCGATCGCCGGCCCGCCCCCATCCTTGGCGAGCATGGTGCACAGGGTCGCGTAGGTCGCACCCGACGCGTCGCCGCCGACCGCCAGTCGACCGGCGTCCCCCCCGAGCTCCGCCGCGTGCTCCGCGGTCCAGCACAGCGCCGCGAAGCAGTCGTCGAGTGGCGCCGGGAACGGGTGCTCCGGCGCCAACCGGAACCCGACGTTCACCACGACGCACTCGCCCGCGCGCGCCAGGTAGCGGCTCATCGGGTCGGCGGTCTCGACGCTGCCGATCGTGAACCCGCCCCCGTGGAGATAGACGAGCACGGGGAGGGGCTCACGGGAATCGACCGGTGTGTACACCCGGATCGGGAGCTCGCCCGCGGGCCCCGGGATCGCGCGGTCCTCGGTGCGGTGCACCGGCAGGTTCCCGGCATCCCACATCATGGGCGCGGTCGTCTCGAACCGCTCCCGCATCTGCTCGAAGGTCACGCCGTCGTCGAACATCCCTCCACCCGCGATCGCGGCGAGGATCGTCTCGAGCTCGGGATCGAGATTGCGGACGGTCATTTGGCAGCCTCCCGGCGTTCGTCGCTCGTCGTTTCAGTCGATTCGGTGCAGCGTGTCACCCTCGAGCACGCACAGGCGGTCGTCGTCGCTCGTGAGGACCTCGGGATCGCCTTCTCGCACGAGCACCAGGTCCTCGCTGTGCAGCATCCCGACGTCGGGCGCGTCGTAGGGCATGTCCACGCTCAGCACCATTCCGGCCTCGAGGACGAAGGGCTCGTAGATGGACCGCGGGTGCGGTTGGTCGAAGTGCTCGAGGCCGACGGAATGTGGCGAGCACACGAGGTACGCGTCACCGCCCGCGGCGCGGACCGTGTCCATGACGGTAGCGGCCAGGTCGCGGGAGTCGACCCCGGGACGTATACAGGCAAGTGCCGCGCGCCATCCCGCTCGCACGGCACGGAAGGCATCGCACTGGCGAGGATCGGGCGGGGCGACGATCGCGGTGCGGCCGACATCACCGTTGTAGTGCCGCACGCCCCCGAAGCAGTCGAAGAACACCGCGTCCCCCGGGGCGCGCGGCCGGTCGTCGGCGACCGGCCCGACACCGGGTCGTGAGACGACGCCGATGCAGTACCGGCCGTCGCCTCCCATCGCGACCATCGCCGTGTGGTAGGCACGGCGCGCCTCGTCGAACGACGCTCCCGCCGCCACGGCCTCCATGGCGACGAAGAGCGCCCGCTCGTTCTTCGCCGATCCGGCACGCAGCCGAACGAGCTCGTCGGGGGTCTTCACCATGCGCACGTGCCGCAGGAGCTCGAGCGCGGGGACGACCTCGATCGCCTCGCCGCCGCGCTCGCGAACGCGCTGCCCGAACCACGGGTCCTCGAACCCGAGCCGGGCGCTCGCGAGGCCGGCCTCGGCGAGGTACGCGGCCACCGCCGCGACCGGATCGAACGCGCGATCGTCGCCCGGCGGGTCGACGACGTGGTCACCGGTCTCGAGCGCGATCGAGTGCCGGGTGACGAGTGCCTCCATCCCGGGGTAGCCGCGCACCTCGGGCACCCACGACGCCTCCCGGGCACCGGGCCAGTCGCGGTCGACGTCGATGGTGAGGACCGCCGCGGGCACGTCGAGGGACCGGGGCACGATCGCGGCGGAGATGCCGGGGAACGCCCAGCCACCGTCGGTCTCGAAGTCGGTCAGGTAGTAGACGTTGACGGGCGTCGTGGCGACGAGCGCGGCGAGACCGTGCTCGTCCATCACCGCATCGGCACGCTCGCGGTTGAGGAGCAGGTTGCCTCCCGTTCCGTCCAACGATATTGTAGTACAACTTGGACCGACGACCGAAGGGGCCCCATGGAGGCCGTGTCGAGCTACGAGGTCGACGCCGACCGGTTCGCCTCGCACCGGGAAGGCGACATCCGCTTCCAGCGCCTGCTGCGGGGCGACCCGGCCGCTCCCGCGAACTTCGAGTGGAGCATCGTGCGCACCGGCGAGGACTACGTGACGCCGCGCCACCACCACAACTTCTCCCAGATCCATTACGTGCTCGAGGGGACCCACGAGTGGGCTCCGGACCAGCTCATCCCGACGGGGGCGGTGGCCTACTTCCCGGAGGGCACGTTCTACGGGCCCCAGCGGGGCCACGGCGGGCTGCTGCTCGGCCTCCAGTACGGCGAGGCGAGCGGGAGCGGGTTCATGAGCTACGACCGCCTCGCGGAGGGGAGCAAACGGCTGGCCGAGAGCCCCAAC
>DASUUL010000160.1:0-9045 GCA_036374115.1 Acidimicrobiia bacterium
AGCCGGTCCGGGACCCTCACGTACCAGGCGCTGCACGAGATGACCCAGCAGGGGATCGGCCAGACGACCTGTGTCGGCATCGGCGGCGATCCCGTACCCGGCATGAGCTACATCGACTGCCTCAGCCGCTTCGACGCCGACCGCGACACCGAAGCCGTGATCATGATCGGCGAGATCGGCGGCTCCGCCGAGGAGGAGGCGGCCGACTACATCAAGGGCGAGATGAGCAAGCCGGTGGTCGCCTACATCGCCGGCGTCACCGCCCCCGCGGGCAAGAAGATGGGGCACGCGGGCGCCATCGTGTCCGGGAGCAAGGGAACGGCTGCCGCCAAGATCGAGGCGCTCGAGGATGCCGGGTGCCGGGTGGCGCGCAATCCCACCGAGATCGGCGCCCTCATGGCAGAGACGCTCGCTACCCTGCGGGCATGAGCCAGCCGCCCTCCGGTCCGCCGCCCTCCGGTCCGCCGTCCTCGGGTCCGCCGCCCTCGGGTCAGGCGCCGTCGGCGGCGTGGCAGCCGCCGCCGGCGTACGCGGCGCCGGCCGGCTCGAAGACGAGCGGGCTGGCCATCGCCTCGCTCGTCACCGGCATCCTCTTCTGCTTCGCCGTCACCCCGATCGTGGCGGTCGTCCTCGGCCATCTCGCCCTCGACCAGATCCGCGACTCCGAGGGCACGATCACCGGGCGAGGGCTAGCGATCGCGGGCGTCACCCTCGGCTGGATCTTCCTCGGCCTGACCGCCCTGGGACTGCTCGCCTGGGTCATCAGCCTCCTGGCGGTCTGACGGCGCGTTCCAGCGCCGCCCGCTCGTTCCCGCCCAGGTCGAGGGTGCGCGCGAGGCGCAGGCCGTCGGCGGACATCTTGGCCACGGTCTTGGCCACCACCGCGTCCATCTTCTCGGCGTCGAGGCGGGCGGCGAGCGCGCCGAACTGCGTCTCGAGGAACACGAGGCACAACGCGTCCTCGAGCGCCTGGACGTCGGCGTCGCCGGGCAGGCCGCGTTTGCGCACGATGGCCTGGACGCGGGCGATGGCCTCGCGGTCGTAGCCGGCGGCGGCCAGCAGCTCGCCGACGACCCGCGCGTGGAGGTCGTGGAGCGCCCGGCGCCAGCGGAGATAGCCCGAGCGACCATCCGGATAGGAGCCGCGGGGGATCTCCCAACGGCGAACGTGGTGGGCACGCGCCGCCAGCAGCAGCTCCTCGGGCGCGTCCGGGCGCAGCCGCTCGATCCATCCGGTCACGAGCTCGGCGTGGGCGAGCTCCTTGGGAGCCTCCTTCCCGCGGACGGAGATCCGGTTCGGGTCGTCGGCGTTGGCGGCGTCGATGGCGGCGACGGCCCGCTCGAAGCGCTCGGGGTCGGCCGGACCGGCAGGCACGGCTCCAGCCTAGGGAGCCCCCACCTCCCGGCCGGGCCGCGGTGCCTCCGGCTGCTCGTCGTCGGGCTCGCCCAGGAGCCGGCTCAGGAACGCCGCGCCCACGATGATGCCGGCGCCGACGAGGATGGCGAAGATCGCGAACTCGGTCGCCGAGTCCTCGATGTCGACGAAGTCTTCGATCACGACCGCGATCCCGATCACGGCGGTGAGCGCGCCGACCCACACCGACGCGCGCCGGTCGCGCCCGCGGGCGCCCACGAAGCCGATCCCGAGCCCGACTGCCGCCGCCAGCAGGCCACCGCCCACCTGGCCGGAGTCGGCGCCCACGATGATCGCCCCGGTGATCGCCGCGATGACACCGACGGCCACGAAGGGCGTCGCCGCGCCGAGCAGCTTGCGCCGGTCGAGCGCCCACGCTGCCGCCAGGTAGGCGGCACCGAAGATCAGCGAGACCGCGCCGGAGTCGGTCTCGAACCCCTCGTCGTCGGAGCCGAAGTCGCCGAAGTCGTCACCGTCGTCGAAGTCGTCGAACTCCTCGTCGCCGAAGGGGTCGCTCTCGAACGACGACTCGGTCTCGAAGCTGATGTCGTTGATGTCGCTCGTCCCCGCGACCTGGGTCGTGGCGAAGCTCCACAACAGGAGCAGCGCGAGCCCGAGGAAGATCCCCCGTCCTCGGGTCGGGGGCACGACGAAGAGCACGACGAACGAGGCGAGGCTCAGGATCTGGAACGGCGTCACCGAGCCGCTGCTCGACTCCAGCGTGGTGGCGAAGAACCACAGGCCGGGAACGCCGAGCACGAGCGCGGCCACGCATCCCGATCGCACCGGCCCCGGCGAGCGCAGCATCACGGCGATGGCGGCGACGATCAGCAAGGCGCAGAGGAGGGCGCCCACGGTGCCCGACGTGCCGTCGTCGGAGTTGTCGCCGCCGAGCACGAGCACGCCGATGGCGAGGAGCGCACCGCCGCCGGCCCCGAGGGCGTGGCTCAGGAACGGCGCCGCCCGGCGCTCGCCCCGCCACCCGAACCGCGCGAGGAAGCTGCCGAAGCCGGAGGGTCCCGACGGTCCCGACGGTGCGGACGGTCCGGACGGAGCCGACGGCGGTACCGGGCCCGGCGGCGGTACCGGCCCGGGGGTGTCGCCGGGGTTCGTCGGTTCGGTCATGGCGTCACACCCTCCGCGTCCGTGCGCTTCGACTGGGTCGGCGCCCGAAACGACGACGACCCCCGCCGCAAGCGGGGGCCGTCGGGATCTCGGGGTCGGTTCAGAGGGTGCCGGTACCGGGGCCCGTGCCCGCAGCCTTGCGCTCGTTCATCACGAGCACCGCGCCGACGAGGGAGCCGAGCGCACCGATCAGCAGCAGGAAGTACCCGATGCCGAAGTCGTACTCGCCCTTGTCGAGGATCAGGTACGCGAGCGCCAGGATCGACGCGAAGAAGCCCAGCGCGATCAGCAGCTGCACCATGCCGAAGCCCAGGAAGCCGGTGAAGGCCATGTTGGCGAACTTGGTGAGCGCCACGAGCACCCCCGCCACCACCGTGAAGAGCACGATCAGCGTGGCGACCGGGAACAACCCCTCACCCCAGGCGCTGATGTCGTCGGAGAAGCCGGCGATGTCGATCGTGAAGAAAGGCAGGAACGAGAAGATCAGGCAAACGGCTCCCGCCGCCATCACCACGATCTCGCCGGGAGTGACTTTTTTTTCCACTGGTACCAGACCTCCGTCGCAACAATGGTGCCGCCATGGGCACCGCGCGGCTCAGCTGATCACGGGCCTGGCCCCAATGCAAGGACCGCCCGTCCGCGGCGCGCCGACCGCCGCAGGCAGTCGGGTACCGTGAGCCCGTGCGGAGGATCGGGGTGCTGGCGTCGGGCAGCGGGACGATCCTGCAGGCGCTGCTCGAGGCCGAGCTCCCCATCGTGGTCGTGGTCGTCGACCGGCCCTGCGCCGCGGTCGAGCGGGCCGCCGCCGCCGGCGTCCCCGCTGAGGTGGTGGAGCGTACCGAGTTCGGGCCCGAGTTCGATCGGGTCGCCTACACCCACCGTGTCGTCGACGCGCTCGAGCGCCACGGCGTCGACCTGGTCGCGATGGCCGGCTTCGGCACCATCCTCGAGAAGCCGGTGCACGACGCCTTCCCCGGGCGGATCGTCAACACTCATCCGGCGCTGTTGCCCGCGTTCAAGGGCTGGCACGCGGTCGACGACGCCCTCGCCGCCGGGGTCAAGGTCACCGGCTGCACCGTGCACGTCGCGACGCTGGAGGTCGACGACGGCCCGATCCTGGCGCAGGAGGCCGTGCCGGTGCTCGCCGACGACACCAAGGAGACGCTCCACGAGCGCATCAAGGAGGTCGAGCGGCGGCTGTACCCGCAGGTCCTGCGGGAGCTGATCGAGCGGGAACCGACCGGAAGCGAAGGGTGATGCGAGCGCTGCTGTCCGTCTACGACAAGTCCGGCCTGGCCGAGTTCGCGCGCGGCCTGCACGACCTCGGCTGCGAGCTCGTCTCGTCGGGGGGCACCGCCGCCGCTCTGGACGACGCGGGCCTGCCGGTCACGCCCGTCGACGCCGTCACGGGAACGCCGGAGATGCTCGACCACCGGGTCGTGACCCTGCACCCGAAGATCCATGGCGGGATCCTCGCCGACCGGGCCAAGGAGTCGCACCGCGCCGATCTCGAGACCCACGGCATCGCGCCGTTCGACCTGGTGGTGTCGAACCTCTATCCGTTCCGCGACCGTCCCGGCATCGAGACGATCGACATCGGCGGCCCGGCGATGGTGCGGGCGGCGGCGAAGAACCACGCGTGGGTGGCGATCGTCACCGACCCGGCGCAGTACGACGACGTGCTCGCCGAGCTGCGCGGCAACGACGGCCGCCTCGGCGACGACACGCGCCGCCGGCTGGCGCTCGAGGCGTTCGCGCACACCGCGGCCTACGACGCCGCGATCGTCTCGTGGCTCCAGGAGGGTGAGCCGCTGCCGCGTCACGTGGTGGTCGCGCTCGAGCGCGCCGGTGAGGAGCTGCGCTACGGCGAGAACCCGCACCAGCAGGCGGCTCGGTACCGCACGGTAGGTGAACGCAGCTGGTGGGACGGCGTCGTGCAGCACGCCGGGCTCGCCCTCTCGTACCTCAACCTCTACGACACCGAGGCGGCCTGGCAGCTCGTGCACGACCTGGGGGAGGGCCCCGCGTGCGCCATCATCAAGCACGCCAACCCGTGCGGCGTCGCCCTCGCCGATGATCTCGCCGAGGCCTACGCCCTCGCGCTCGCCGGCGACGAGAAGTCGGCCTTCGGCGGCATCGTGGCCCTGAACCGTCCGATCGACGAGGCGACCGTGTCCGCCATGGTCGACGGCCCCCAGGCCGATGTCGTGATCGCACCCGCCTACGGCCCGGGTGCGATCGACGCCCTCGTCACGAAGCGCAAGAACACCCGCCTGCTCGAGGCGCCGGCCCCGGGCCGGGAGGCGCTCGACTTCCGTCAGATCTCGGGCGGGTTCCTCGTGCAGGAGCCGCACCACTTCGCTGCCGGTCGCGACGACTGGCGCGTCGTCACCAAGCGGGCGCCCACCGAGGACGAGTGGCGTGACGCCGAACTGGCATGGCGACTGGTCGGCCACGTGAAGTCGAACTCGATCGTGTTGGTGAAGGGCGGCCAGGCCGTGGGGATCGGCGCCGGCCAGCAGAGCCGCGTCGACGCGGCCGAGCTCGCCGCCCGCAAGGCCGACGGGCGGGCCCGGGGCGGTGCGTCCGCCAGCGACGCCTTCTACCCGTTCGCCGACGGCATCGACGCCGCCGCCGATGCCGGTGTCGCCGTGGTGGTGCAGCCCGGTGGCGCCATGCGCGACGACGAGCTCGTCGCCCACGCCGACGAGCTCGGCCTCGCCATGGTCTTCACCGGCGAACGCCACTTCCTCCACTGACGATCCGTGAATCCCTCGAACGTGCGCGCCCGCCGCGACGGAAGCGGCGCGAAGGGCGCGCAGGTTCGCAAGGGGTTCAGTGGATCGTGACCGGGGTGCCGATCGGGACGGTCGTGGCCAGCGTCGTGATGACGTCGTTGGGTACGCGCACGCAGCCGTGCGACACGGCCTCGCCGATGCTCGCGGGATCGTTCGTACCGTGGATGCCGATCTGGCCGTCACCGCCGGCGAACTCGGAGATGAAGTTCGAGTAGCCCGACAGGCCGGCCGCGAAGGGACCGTAGTCGTGGTCGGGGTCGCCCGTGTCGAGCAGGTCGGTCACGAAGAAGCGCCCCGTGGGCGTGGCGGCGTCGGGGGCGCCGATCGCCGCCGGTGTCTCCAGCACGACGTCGCCGCCGGCGCGCAGCGTGAGCGTGCGTGCCTCCAGGTCGACGTCGATCTCGTGGTCGACGGGCTGCAGCTCCACGTCGGCGCGCCGGATCCATCCGGTCGAGCCGTTCGGGCGGATCGGGAGCAGCACCTCGAGCGCGTCCCCCTGCTCGTCGAGCACGAGGAACGAGCGCCGGAAGCCGAACTCCGTGGTGCCCGGCAGGTGCCGCTCGGGTACGGGCGCGTCGGGATCGGCATAGACCGCGACCTCGGCGCCGGTGGCACGGGCCACGGTGTGCGCCGCGGCCGGCGCTGCCGGCGCGGGCGCGGTGCTCGCCGGCGACGAGCGATGGTCGGGGGACGGGTCGTCGGCCCTGCTGCCCCCGGCGCCGCCGCAGGCGGCGACGCCGAGGGTCAGGGTCGCGAGGGACACGGCCACGGTGAGGGTCCGGCGCACCGCCATCACCCGGTGAAGTTCGGGTCGGCCCGCCGGGGCGCGTCCTCACCGCCGGATCCGGGGCTGCCCCCGCCACTGTTGCTGCCGCCGCCACCCGGGTCCTGCGGGTGGTCGTAGCAGTCGTCGCCGGGCGTGACCTCGTTCTCGGTGCACTGCTGGAAGCTCCCGGGGCCCTGCGGGTCGAATCCCCCGCCGTCGTCGGGTCCCGGCTCCACCGGGCCGCAGTCGACGACGCACGGCTGCTCGACGCCCTCTTCGCCGGGCCCGTCGGGGGCGGCGCCCACCGCCACGCCCGGGATGCCCAGGGCCGCCAGCGCGGTGCCGGCGGCGGCGGCGCCGAGGATGCGGGATCGGATGCTCATATCGGTACCTCCTGGTTGGACGGCGACCCGTCGTCGCCGCTCGGGAGGCCTGACGCCGGGGCCCCGGGTCGCTTACGCGGGCCCCCGGATGCGCCGGCGCCCGGTGGGGTGCCGGTGGGGTGCCGGTGGGGGTGCCGGTGGGGGTGTAAGCGCGGCGGGGTTCGGCGGTCAGGACGGGTGCTGCTGAGCGACCGAGGACGGCACGGGATGGCCCACGATGTCCGAGCGAGCGAAACCGAGCTGGCCGAGCGGGCGCGCGCCGGCGACGCCGAGGCCTTCGGCCTCCTCTACGACGCCTGGTTCGACCGCGTCCACGACCTCGCCCGGCGCATCGTCCACGACCCTGCCGGCGCCGCCGACGTCACCCAGGACGCCTTCCTCGCCGCCTGGCGCGGGCGCGAGGGGCTGCGCGATCCGGCGGCGTTCGGCGGGTGGCTGCTGCGCATCACCCGCAACGCCGCCTTCGACCGCCGGCGGCGCGACCAGCGGGCGAGCCCGGTCGACGGCGAGGCGATGGCCATGATCGAGGACCGCATGATGGCGGAAGGCGGGCCGTCGCCCGCCGGGGCCCCGAGCGGGTTCGGCGTGGAGGAGCGCGCCGGCGTGCTCGGCGACCCCGCCCGTGTCGCCGAGGACGACGAGCTGGTCGCCCTGGTGTGGGAGTCGGCGGACGCCCTGGGCCCTCGCGACGCCGAGGTGCTCCACCTGTCGCTGCGCCATCACCTCCCACCCGCGGAGATCGCCGAGACCATCGGTGTCACCCGCAACCACGCCAACCAGCTGGTGCACCGGGTCAAGCAACGGCTCGGGGGCGCCATCCGGGCGCGCGTGCTGTGGCGGGGCGGGCGGCCGGCGTGCGACGACCTCGCCGCCGCCCTGGCGGCTGCCGGCGTCGAGCGCTTCGGGCCCGAGGCCGTCACGGTCGCCACCGAGCACGCCGACCACTGCGACGTGTGCGCCGAACGGCGCACGCTGCGGCTGGCCCCGACCGCGCTGTTCGCGGCCACCCCGATCGCCGCCGCCCCCGCCGCCCTCAAGGAACAGGTGGCGCGCGCCCTGGCCCGGGCGGGAGTCCCGATGGAGGGCTCCCGGCACGCCCCCCGGGCGCGCTCCGTGCGCGTTCGCCGCTTCGCCTGGGCGGGGGCCGGACTGGGGGTCGTCGCCCTCGTGTTGGCGACAGCCGCGGTCGTGCTCGCCGGTGGCGGCGACGCCCCCGCACCCGACCCGGTCGCGGGCGCGGAGCCGGAGGCGTCGCCGACCACCACCACGACCACCACCCCGACCACGACGAACACCACCGCGGGGCCCGCGCCCGATCCCCAGCCCATCGCACCCGGCGGCGGCCCTGCGCTCGCGCCGCCGGCCGATCCCGCGCCCGGCCCCGCCGACGCCCCGACCGCGGACCAATCGGTGGCACCGCCCCCGCCGCCGCCCCCACCCCCGCCGCCGGTCACCGCCGACCTCGCGCTCGCGCCGGCGACGATGCCCGACGTCTACCCGATGTCGGGCGCGCCCGTGCTCACGTGGTCGACCACGGGCGGCGCCGCCGTGGTCGTGAGCGGCCCCGGGCTGGGATCGATGGCCAGCCCGAGCGGCAGCGCACCGATCTGCCCGGGGAGCTCGGCCTCGGTGTGCACCGCCGCTCCCGGCACGTACACCTACACGCTCGTGGTGTGGGACGCGCACGGGCAGGTGGCGGCGCAGCGGTCGGCGACGCTCACGATCGCGTGACCCTCATCCTCTGGTGAGCACACGGGCGATAACCTCGCCCGAGTGAGCGCGCAGCTGCTCGACGGCAACGCCTTCCTCGAGTCGGTGAAGGCCGAGCTGACCGCCGAGGTCAAGGCGCTGGGCGACGAGGGCGTCACACCCGGTCTCGGCACCATCCTCGTCGGCGACGACGAGAGCAGTGCGTCCTACGTGCGGATGAAGCACGCCAACTCCGCCGAGGTCGGGATCGCGTCGTTCCACCAGGAGCTCCCGGCCACCGCCACCCAGCGCGAGGTCCTCGACGCCGTCCGCCGCTTCAACGACGACCCGCAGGTCGACGCCTTCCTCGTGCAGATCCCGCTGCCCGAGCACCTCGACGAGGCCGCGACCCTGCAGGCCGTCGACCCCGACAAGGACGTCGACGGCCTGCATCCCGTGAACCTCGGCCGGCTGGTGATGGGCGTCGAAGCGCCGATCGCCTGCACGCCGGCCGGGATCCAGGCCCTTCTGGTGCACTACGGCGTGGCCATCGAGGGCAGGCACGTCGTGATCGTGGGGCGGGGCCTCACGATCGGACGCCCGCTCGCCAACCTGCTGAGCCTCAAGCGCCCGCACGCCAACGCCGCGGTCACGGTCGTGCACACCGGGGTCGCCGATCTCGGCGCGTACACCCGCGAAGCGGACATCCTGATCGTGGCCGCCGGCACGCCGGGCATCGTCACCCCCGACATGGTGAAGCCCGGCGCCGCGGTCGTGAGCGCCGGCGTCACGTTCGGCGAGGGCCGCAAGCTCCTGCCCGACGTCGACGAGTCGGTGGCCGCGGTCGCGGGGTGGATCACACCCCGCCTGG
>DASUUL010000161.1:0-12194 GCA_036374115.1 Acidimicrobiia bacterium
TCCCAGCCCGAGGAGGAGCTGCACGCCGAGCGCCTCGCGGCCGGCTCCGCCGCTGGCCTGCGCAAGTGGTGGCACGACCGGAAGCTCGCCCGAGGATGAGGGCGACGGGCTCCGAGCCGGTCTTCGACCGCATCGGCGTGGGCTACGCCCGCCGGCGCCGGGCCGACCCGCGGATCGCGGCGCACATCACCGCCGCCCTCGGCGAGGCGCGCGCCGTGCTCGACGTGGGGGCGGGGACCGGCTCCTACGAGCAGGGCGACCGCGAGTGGACGGCCATCGACCCGTCACGGGTGATGATCGATCAGCGCCCGCGGGGGTCCGCGCCGGTCGTGCAGGGGGTGGCCGAGGCGCTGCCGTTCCCCGACGACACCTTCGACGCCGCCACCGCGATCCTCACGCTCCAGCACTGGAGCGATCCCGCCGCCGGCATGGCCGAGGTCCGGCGCGTCGCCCGCCGGCAGGTGATCCTCACGTGGGACGCCCGGTTCTACGCCGAGACGTTCTGGCTCCTGCGCGACTACCTCCCGGAGGTGGCGGAGTGGGAGCGGACGCGGGCGACGTTCGAGACCGCCTGCGAGCTCCTTCCCGGGTGCCGCACCGCGGCGGTGCCGGTCCCCTACGACTGTGTCGACGGGTTCGGCGCCGCCTACTGGCGCCGGCCGGAGGCGTACCTCGACGCCGAGGTGCGCGGGTCGATCTCGGGCATCGCGCTCCTCGGCGACGGCGTGGCCGAGCGGGCCATGCGGCAGCTCCGCGGCGACCTCGAATCGGGGACGTGGCACCGGCGCAACGAGGACCTCCTCGAGGTCGACGAGCTCGACGTGGGCTATCGACTGGTCGTCGCCGAGCGCTGATCGTCGTCCGCGGGCAAGCTCCGGACGGGCGACGCCGGGAAACCGCGTGGGATCTCCGGGGCGTTGAATCTCCGGGGCGGCGCGCTACTCGGCGACCTCGCGGATGCGGTCGATCCGCTCGGCGGCGTGGTTGGCGTCGGCACCCTGGATCCGGAGGAGCTCCTCGCGGGCATGTTCGGCTTCGGCCTCGGCGCCCTCGTCGGCGTCGGCGAGCACCGCGTCGATGCCTTCCGCCATGATCCGGTCGGCCTCCTCGACGAGGGCGTCGACCATCTCGGCTTCGGGAACCACGCGCACGACCTTGCCCTTCACGAACAGGTGGCCCTTCCCCCGGCCGGCGGCGATCCCGAGATCGGCGTCGCGCGCCTCGCCCGGACCGTTCACCACGCAGCCCATCACCGCGACCTGCAACGGGATCTTGCGGTCTTCGAGCGCTGCCTGCGCGTCCTTGGCGACGCCGATCACGTCGACCTCCGCCCGCCCGCAGCTCGGGCAGGCGATGAGATCGAGGCCCTTGCGCTCGCGCAGGCCGAGCGCCTCGAGCAGCTGACGGCCGGCACGGGCCTCCTCGACCGGATCGGCGGTCAGCGAGAACCGGATGGTGTCGCCGATGCCCTCGGCGAGAAGGGTTCCGATCCCGGCGGTCGACTTCACCAGACCCGCCGGTGGCGGGCCCGCCTCGGTGACCCCGAGGTGAAGCGGATGGTCGACCGCGTCGGCGAGCTGGCGGTAGGCGCCGATCATCACCGGCACGCTCGAGGCCTTCACCGAGATCTTCACGTCGTCGAAGCCGACCTCCCCGAAGTACGCAAGCTCTCGCAGCGCCGACGCCACCAGCGCCTCGGGCGTGGCCCCGCCGTGCTTCTCGGCGATGTCGGGATCGAGGCTGCCGGCGTTGACCCCGATGCGGATGGGGAGGCCGCGGTCCTTCGCTTCGGCGGCCACGGTCTTGATCTGCTCCGGCTTCCGGATGTTGCCGGGGTTCAGGCGCAGCGCGTGCACGCCCGCCTCCATCGCCGCCAGCGCGAGCTTGTACTGGAAGTGGATGTCGGCCACGAGCGGCACCGGCGACCGGGGAACGATCTGGGCGAGGCCCTCGGCCGCCTCCTCCTCGTTGCAGGTACACCGCACGATGTCGGCACCCGCCCCGGCGAGGGCGTAGATCTGCGCGAGCGTGCCGTCGACGTCGGCCGTCTTCGTGGTGGTCATCGACTGGACCGACACCGGGGCCCCACCGCCGACGGCGACGTCGCCGACGCGGATCTCGCGGGTCTTCCGGCGCTCGTACATCGCACCCAGGTTAGGGGCCGCGGTTGCGGGCGCCGCCCTCGTGCGGCTCCCGCTCGACGGCGGACTGACCCGAGCTTCCCCTTGACAGGCTTGACAGGGCGAACGTCTGTTCGTACATTGGGGGCCAACTCCCCTTCTTCCCCGGTCGGTGTCCCGATTCCCGAGGGGAAGCATGTTCGGAGAGGTTCGCAGCGCCCTCGACGTCCTCGAGACCGTCGCGCGCGGTCTGGATCCTTCATGTCTCGACGGTCGCGACGCCGCCGCCCTGGTGGAGCTGGCGGCGCGGGGCAAGCGCATCTGCGCCGCCATCGAGACGTTGGCCGTCCGCCGCGTCGAGGAGACGAAGGTGTGGCGCGACGGCGGGCATCGCAGCGCGGGGCACTGGCTCGCGGACACGACCGGCGAGACGGTCGGCGCCGCCGCCCGCACCCTGGAGACGGGCCGGGCGCTCGACGGCCTGCCCGAGACCGACGCGGCCTTCCGCGCCGGGGAGCTCTCGGAGACGCAGGCGCACGAGATCACCGGCGCCGCCGGGGCCGATCCCGGCGCCGAGCGCGACCTCCTGCACGTCGCTCGCGAGCGCGGCGTGAAGGGACTGCGCGACGAGTGCCGCCGCACGCGCGCGTCGGCCGTCGCCGACGACCAGGCGTGGGCGCGACGCCTCCACGCCAACCGGCGGCCGCACCGCTGGACCGACCCCGACGGCACCTACCGCGCCGACGTCCGCCTGGCGCCCGACGCCGGCGCCCGCTTCGACGCCGCTCTCGAAAACCATCTCCGCCGCATCTTCGCCGCGGCTCGCAAGGCCGGGCGGCGCGAGCCGCGTGACGCGTACGCCGCCGACGCCCTCGTCGCGCTCGCGGGGGAAGGGCCGTGCAAGCCGGTCGAGGTGCGCCTCGACCTCGACGCCCGCGCCGCCCGCAACGGGTACGTGAGCCCGGGCGAGCGTTGCGAGATCCCCGGCATCGGCCCCGTCCCCGCCACCACCGCCCGCTCGATGCTCGACGACGCGCTCGTCAGCATCCTGGTCAAGGACGGCGCCGACATCACGACCGTGACCAAGGCGACCCGCACGATCCCCGCCCGGCTGCGCCGGGCGCTCGAGGCCCGCTACCCGGTGTGCGGGGTGCGCGGCTGCGACAACGACCAGTTCCTCGAGATCGACCACGTCGTCCCCGTCGCCGACGGCGGTCCCACCGGCATCCACAACACGTGGCGGCTCTGCCCCCACCACCACAAGCTGAAGACCCTCTCGGGGTGGAAGGTCGTCGGCGTCCCGGGCGACTGGGACCTGGTGCCGCCCTGACGGCGAGCGGGTCAGCCGGAGAAGATGTCGCGCAGGTCGAGGAAGGCGACCGAGACGCCCAGCGTGAGGATCAACACCAGCACCACCGCGGTCATCGGCATCAGCTTGGCGTAGTCGACTCGCACCTCGCGTCCTCGGATCTTCGACACGACCTGCTCGTAGCAGGCGATGGCGGCGTGGCCGCCGTCGAAGGGAAGCAGCGGGATGAGGTTGAACAGGGCGACGATGAGGTTGATGAACGCGAGGAGCCAGAGGAGCCGCCAAAGGTCGCCGTCGACGACGTCGCCGCCGATGTCGACGATCCCGATGATCCCCCGCGGTCGCTCCGCGTCGACCGACCCGTTCCCGGATCCGCTCCCGCCCGACTCGGTGAAGTTCTCCGAGTACTCCGACAGCCCCGAGGGCGAGAAGAACTCGGCGAACCCGCGACCGATGTTCACGGTGCCCTCGCCGATCGTCGCCACCGACTCGCCGACGGCGCCGATCACTCCGACCGAGCGGTAGCCCTCGCGGGGCGCGATCCCCACGTAGCCGCTGCTGTCGGTGCGGCTCCGCTCTCGAGGCGTGACGTCGATCGGCTGGAGCTCGCCGCCCCGCTCGACCACGAAGACCGTCTCCTCGCCGGCCCGGGTCTCGAGGGCGTCGGACACGTCGTCCCACTCGTCGATCGGCCGGCCGTCGATGCTGACGATCCGGTCGCCGGGTTCGAGCCCGGCCGCGGCCGCGGGCGTGCGGGCGAGGACCTCGTCGAGCGTGGTGCTCACGCCCTCCGGGACACCCCGGAACGCGAACACGAGGAAGAAGAGGGCGATGGCGATCAGGATGTTGACGGTGACACCGGCGAGGACGGTCACCAAGCGCCGGCCGAAGGTGGCGTCGCGGTACGTGCGGCCCTCGTCGTCGGGCTCGACCTCCTCGAGGTTGTTCATCCCGATGATCCGCACGTAGCCGCCGGCGGGGATCGCCTTGACCCCGTACTCGGTCTCTCCCCGCGTGACCGACCAGATGCGGGGCCCGAAGCCGAGGAAGAACTCGGTGACCTTCATGCCCGAGCGCTTGGCGGCGTAGTAGTGGCCGGCCTCGTGCGCCATGATCAGGACGACCAGGCCCAGGACGATGTAGAGCGTGTCGCGGGTCCCCGGCCGCACGACCGCGAGGAGCACCATGCCGACCACGAAGATCAGGACCGCGCCGGCCGCGCCCCGGCGGGTGCTCGGGCTGGCGTCCTCGAGGGGGTCCTTCATGCGGCGGCTCGTTTCTCCACGGCGAGGCGGGCTCGCTCGCGTGCGAGCCGGTCTGCCTCCAGAACGTCTGCGACGTCCTCGACGTTCCCGGTGCCGTGCTGGAGGACCTCCGCCACCACGTCGGCGATGCCGAGCCACGGGATCCGGCCCTCGAGGAAGGCGGCCACCGCCACTTCGTTGGCGCCGCTGAGCGTGGCCGGGGCCCCACCGCCCGCCCGCCCGGCCTCGTACGCGAGCCCGAGGGCGGGGAACGCCTCCGCGTCGGGAGCTTCGAACTCGAGCTTCGGGGTGCGGGCCCAGTCGATGGGCCCGAACGCCTCGTCGAGGCGGTCGGGGGCGCCGAGCGCGAGCCCGATGGGGAGGCGCATGTCGGGCTCGGAGAGCTGGGCGATGGTGGCGCCGTCGGTGAACTCCACCATCCCGTGCACGATCGACTGGGGGTGGACGACGACGTCGATGTGGTCGAAGTCGACGCCGAAGAGCTCGTGGGCCTCGATGACCTCGAGCCCCTTGTTCATGAGCGTCGAGGAGTCGATCGTGATCTTGGCGCCCATGTCCCAGGTGGGATGGGCCAGGGCGTCGGCGACCGTGACCCGGGCGAGCTCGGCGCGGCTGCGCCCCCGGAACGGGCCGCCGCTGGCGGTGAGCACGACCCGCCGGACCTCGCGGGGGGCGCCCGCCCGCAGCGCCTGGTACACGGCCGAGTGCTCCGAGTCGACGGGCACGATCTCGCCGCCGCTGCGCTCCCGCACCCCGGCCACCACCGGGCCGCCGGCGATGAGGCTCTCCTTGTTGGCGAGGGCCAGGCGCTTGCCGTGCTCGAGGGTGGTGAGCGTCGCCGGGAGCCCGGCGAAGCCGACGACGGCATTGAGGACTACGTCGGCCTCGGGGAGGGCGGCGAGCTCGGCGAGGGCGCCCGGATCGTCGGCAGCGGCCCGGGCGAGCTCGGGCGCGACGTCGAAGTCGGCCTGCTGGCGGGCGAGGAGCTCGGTGTTGCGGCCCGCCGCGAGGGCCAGCACCCGGTAGCGGTCGCGGTGGCGGGCGACGACGTCGAGCGCCTGCGTGCCGATCGAACCGGTCGAGCCCAGGACGACGACGTTCGTGACGCCGCGGTCCGCGGTCATCCGATGTTCAGCTGGACGACCAGGTAGTACACGGCGGGCAGGCAGAACAGGATGGCGTCGAAGCGGTCGAGGATGCCGCCGTGACCGGGCAGGATCGTGCCGAGGTCCTTCACGCCGAGGTCGCGCTTGATCATCGACTCGCACAGGTCGCCGATCGGGGCCATGATCGCCACGACCACGCCCAGCGCGAGCCCGTGGGAGAGCTTGCCGTCCCACGGTGCGAGGCTGATGCCCTTGCTCACGATGGCGCCGAGGACGACTGCGGCCGCCATCCCGCCGAAGAGACCTTCCCACGTCTTGTTGGGCGAGAGGCGCGGCGCCATCCGGCTGCGCCCGAACTGCGAGCCGATGAAGTACCCGAAGACGTCGTAGCCCACGGCGCAGATCGCGAGGCCGATGAGCAGCCCGGTGCCGTCGCGCGACTGCAGGAGCAGGCCGGCGAAGCCGCCGAGCACGCCGATGTAGAGAAAGCCGAAGAACGTCATGGCGGTGTTGATGATCGGGCGCGCCTTGACGACCTCGGCCATGTACCAGAGGAGCGTGAACACCACCACGAGCGCGCCGACGAGCGGGAACGCCTGGAGGCCCTCCTTGTACGCGATCCACACGACCGACACGCAGCCGAGCAGGCCGAGGATCGTGGCGGGCTGGTAGCCCGCACGCTGGAACCCGACGTAGAGCTCGAAGGCGGCCAGGCCCACGATCGCCATCACGAGCAGCGTCGCCGGGCCGCGACCCAACGCCAGCATGACGAGCGCGACCACGGCGATACCGACGGCGGTTACCACCCGGGTCGTGATGTCGACCTGTGCCTCCTCGCCCGCCACCGGAGCGGGGAGCTCCTCGCCCGTCTCCAGGGAACCCCGGCGTGGCAGCGGCCGGCCCTCCGGCGGGGGCGGCGGCGCCGGCTGCCGGCCCCGCCCGCGCCGGCGCGCCGCGACACGCTCGTCGAACTCGGCGTCCTCGTCGACGGGGAGCGTCTCGTCGGCGAGGGCGCCGACCGCGACGTCCTCGTCCTTCAGCGAGCCGGGGAAGTCGCCCTCGGCCCAGTCGCCGGCCTCGGAACGGAACCGCGGCGTGCTCCCGCTGATCGACGACCACGAGTCGAGGTCGTCGTCGGGAACGGGCTCGCGGTCGGCGTCGGCGAAGATCCGAGGCACCTCCCCCGTGGGCGGCTCCGTCCAGTGCGGGAGGTCGACGGGGCCACTCCCCTCCTCGGCGCCCGCGTCGGTCGCGCCCTGCGACGACGCCGACCAGGTGGGGCCTTCCTCGTCGCCCCAGGCGTCGAAGTCGTCGTCTTCGGGCAGCGGGAAGCGGGCCGCGGGGCGAACGTCGGGATCGGGACGGGGCGGGACGTCGCCGTAGCGGGGTTCGTCGGGCGCGAGCCGCCCGTCGTCGGGCTCCTCGTCGTCCTCGGAACCGAGGATTCGCACACCCTCACCCGACGTGGGCGGCTGCGCCTGGCGTCGAGACGCGCGCGGATCG
This sequence comes from Acidimicrobiia bacterium, assembly GCA_036374115.1. Classification (GTDB taxonomy): domain Bacteria; phylum Actinomycetota; class Acidimicrobiia; order IMCC26256; family JACDBD01; genus JACDBD01. Next base: position 7,304 of record DASUUL010000161.1, read on the forward strand.
CGGTGACGGCGCGGATCGGGTTCGTAGTGATCGTCGGGGTCGTAACGGTCCGACACGGGCACCCCTCCCGGTGGTCCGGCCTACCAGGCTAGACGCGACGGGCGGCGACGCACGACTTCTCTCCCCGCCTGACCAGCCCTTTCGCGAAGCCATGCCCCCGTGCGCCCGTCCCGGCGCCGGATCAGAGCTCCAACAGCTCCTGCTCCTTGTGCTGGAGCAGCTGGTCGATCTCCTCGACGATCTCGTGGGTGAGCTTCTCGAGGTCCTTCTCCGCCCGGTCGAGCTCGTCCTTGGAGAGCTCGTGGTCGTGTTCGAGGGCCTCGAGCTCGTGGCGGGCCTGGCGACGGATGTTGCGCACCGCGATCCGGCTGTCCTCCGCCCGCTGCTTCACGACCTTCACGAGCTCCTTGCGGCGATCCTCGGTGAGCGCCGGGAACGCCAGGCGGACGACCTGGCCGTCGTTCGACGGGTTGATCCCGAGGTCGCTGGTCTGGATCGCCTTCTCGATCGCGCCGATCGAGCTCTTGTCGTAGGGGGAGATCACCAGCAGGCGGGGCTCGGGCACGCTGAACCCGGCGAGCTGCTGGAGGGGCGTCTCGGCGCCGTAGTAGTCGACCTTGAGCTTCTCGACCAGTCCCGGCGTCGCCCGGCCGGTGCGGATCCCCCCGAACTCGTCCTGGAGATGCCGGACCGCCTTGCGCATCTTGTCGCGGCCGTCGTCGAACACGAGATCCTTCATCTCGTCGGGCATCGCAGCGCTCCCTCGCCTAGGCGACCGGCTCGGCCGGGCTCACGAGCGTACCGATGGGCTCGCCCACCAGTGCTCGGTGGATGTTCCCGGGGGCGGTCACGTCGAAGACGATGATCGGCAACCGGTTGTCCATGCAGAACGTGATCGCAGTCGAGTCCATCACCTTCAGGCCCCGGTTGAGCACCTCGAAGTGGCTGAGCTCGGTGAGCTTGACCGCGTCGGGGTCGAGGCGGGGGTCGGCGCTGTAGACGCCGTCGACGCCCGAGTGCGTCCCCTTCAGGATGGCCTCGGCACCGATCTCGGCCGCCCGGAGCGCGGCGGTCGTGTCGGTGGTGAAGTACGGGTTGCCCGTGCCGGCGGCGAACACCACGACCCGCCCCTTCTCGAGGTGGCGGATCGCTCGGAGCGGGATGTAGGGCTCGGCGATCTGGGCCATCGAGATCGCGGTCTGCACCCGCGTGGGCTGGCCGGCGCCCTCGAGCGCCTCCTGCAAGGCGAGGGCGTTGATCACGGTGGCGAGCATGCCCATGTAGTCGGCGCGGGCGCGGTCCATGCCCCGCTGCGCGCCGGCAAAGCCGCGGAAGATGTTGCCGCCGCCGACGACGACGGCGATCTCGACGTCGAGGGCGGCGCGCGCATCGGCGACCTCCTGGGCGATCCGGCCGACGATCGCCTCGTCGATCCCGAATCCCGTGGTGACGTCGGAGAACGCCTCGCCGGAGAGCTTGAGCACCACGCGGCGGTACCGGCTCTGACCCATGGACCCGCTGCTACTCCTCGCCGATCTTGAACCGCACGAACCGTCGCACCGTGGCGCCGCCGCCGAGCTCCGAGACGAGCTTGCCGACGGTGGCCTTCGAGTCGCGGATGAAGGGCTGCTCGCTCAGCACGACATCCTTGAAGAAGCTGTTGAGGCGGCCCTCGACGATCTTGGGTACGGCCTGCTCCGGCTTGCCCTCGTTGCGGGTGAGCTCCTCGAGCACCGCGCGCTCGCGCTCGACGACCTCGGCGGGAACGTCGTCGCGGTTCGCGTAGCGGGGTGCCGCCGAGGCCACGTGGAGAGCGACGTCGTGAGCGATCTCGCGCGCCTTGGCGTCACCCGCGTCGACGCCACCGAGCTCCACGAGCACACCGATCGTGCCCCGCTCGTTCTGGACGTGCTTGTAGGCGTCGAGGAGACCGTCGGTCGTCTCGTAGCGGGCCACGCGCCCCAGGCCGACGTTCTCGCCCAGCTTCGCGGCCAGCCCCTTGATCGCGTCGCCGGCCGTGGCGCCCTCGAACGGCTGGGCCTCGAGGTCGGAGTCACCACGCTCGACGACCAGGCGCGCCAGGGCGGCGACGAGCTCCCGGAACTCGCTGCCTTTGGCGACGAAGTCGGTCTCGCAGGTGAGCTCGACCACCGCGCCGGCGGAGCCGTCGACCGCGACGTCGATCGCGCCCTGCTCGGCGGCGCGCCCGGCGCGCTTGTCGAGCTTGGTGATGCCCTGGGCCCGCAACCAGTCCTTCGCTGCCTCCAGGTCGCCGTCGTTCTCCTCCAGCGCCTTCTTGCAGTCCATCATCCCGGCGCCGGTCGCCTTGCGCAGCGCGGCGACGTCCTTCGCACTGACCACGACCATTACTGGGACGCCCCCTCACGCGAGGCGGTCTCGGGCGAGGCGGTCTCGGGCGAGGCGCTCTCGGGCGCGGCGGCGCCGGGGGGAGGCGGCGGGGGCGGCGGGGGCGGCGGCGGCTTGGCGCCTTCGGCACCGCCCTCCTTGGCCGCGGCCAGCTTCGCCTCCCGCTCGCGCTGGGCGGCGGCCGCCTCCTGGCGCGCGGCCTGCTGGGCCTCGGCCTTGCGGCGCTGCTCCTCCGGATCGGGCGGCGGCTTGGGCGCCTTGGCCTCCTTCGCCTCCTTCTCCTCCTTGGAGACGGCGACCCGGCCCTTCTTCGCCGCCAGCTGGCGACCTTCGACAACCGCGTCGGCGACGATCCGGCACATGAGATTGGCGCTGCGGATGGCGTCGTCGTTGCCCGGGATCACGTAGTCGATGATGTCGGGGTCGCAATTCGTGTCGACGACGGCGATGACCGGGATCCCGAGCCGGTTCGCCTCCGTGACGGCGATGTGCTCCTTCTTGGTGTCGATCACGAACACCGCGCTGGGCAGCTTCTCCAGGCCCTGGATGCCTCCGAGGTTGCGCTCGAGCTTGGTCAGCTCGCGCTTCACCTTGAGCCCTTCCTTCTTGATCATCTGCTCGGTCTCGCCCGTCTCGACGAGGCGGCGCAGCTCGTGCAGCTTGGCCACCCGGGCGTGGACCGTCTGGAAGTTCGTGAGCGTCCCGCCGAGCCAGCGGTAGTTGATGTAGGGGCTGTTGGACCGCTCGGCCTCCCGCTGGATCGGCTCCTGTGCCTGCTTCTTGGTGCCGACGAAGAGCACGGTGCCACCGTTCTCGGCGGTGGTGCGGATGAAGCGGTAGGCGGCGTCGATGCGCTCCAGCGTCTGCTGGAGATCGATGATGTAGATCCCGTTGCGCTCGCCGAAGATGAAACGGCGCATCTTGGGGTTCCAGCGGCGTGTCTGGTGGCCGAAGTGCACCCCGGCCTCCAGCAGCTGCTTCATGGTGACGACAGCCACGATTTCCTTCCCTCGGTTGTGTCCTCCGCTCGCGCTGCGCCCCCACGAGCGGATCTCGAGGGACGACCTTGGGTGGCGAGCGTGCGTGATCCCGGACCGCGAGCGGCCCGAGTCGCCGCCCACTGTAGCCGCCGCCCTTCGACGCCCTTCCTCTGGGTCCTCCTCGGGGCAGGCGCAGCGCTTCCACCCGGCCCGGCTCGCGGATGCGCAGCGCCACCCAGAGATCCGGGCCCGAGGCGGCGAGGGCGACCGGGAACCCGCCCGGGTCGCCCCGGGAGCGCACCCGGCCGGCGGCCCGGTCGACGAGCACGAGCTCCCCGCCGTGGGTGGTCAGCGCGGCGACGTCGCCCGCCAGCACGATCGTGGTGCGGAGCACCGGCGTGTCGAGGTCGACCCGGTGCCGCACGGCGCCCGCGCGGGCGTCGAGCACGGTGAACCCGCCGAAGTGGTCGACGACGGCGACCTCGCCCCCCGACGCTCCGGGCGTGATGCCCGACTCGAACGACGCCGGGACCGGCGCCGACCATGCCTCGACGCCGTCGTCGAGGCGGCGGGCCACGACGCGCGCGTTGCGCCTGCCGTCGCCCTCCCCCACCACCACCAGGCCCCGGTGGACGGCCGGCGCACTCGTGGAGGGGCCGATGGGCGCGTCCCAGCGGAGTGCCCCGCTGCGGAGGTCGAACGCCCGGATGCGCGGGTCGGGGCCGCCGTGCCACGCGGCCACCACCACGTCGTCGCCGTTCGAGACCGGCTGGCCGCGAACTGCTCCGGCATGGGTCGCCGCCCACCGCCCCTGACCGGTACGGGCGTCGATCGCGAGGAGTGTGCCCGACTCGGTGCCGGCGAGCGCGAGCCCGCCGGCGAGCGCGACCGGCCCGGCGGTCGCGGCGGTCACCGGCGCGTCCCAGCGGACGGCGCCGCCGGCACGTTCGAGCGCGACGACCCGGTCGCCGGCGCCGACGACCACGGTGCGCCGGCCGAGAGCGGGCGGGAACAGGGCCGCGCCGGGCACACGGGTGTGCCACATCGGCGCGCCCTCGCGGTCCAGGGCGTGCACCGTGCCGCCGGCGAGCACGACCCCGCCCGCGGCGTCGGCCGCCAACGCCGACGGCCAGCCGGCGACGGGCGTGACCCACCGGCGCTCGAGGTCGGGTTCGCGCCGGGCGCTCGCTCCGGGGCCGCGCCCGCCGGGGACCCGGTCGAGCAAGCGCGGCGCCGCCACCAGGGCGATCGCGAGGACGCCCGCGACCGCGACGGCGAGGACCACGGGTGGGCGGCGGCGGGCGCTCACGGCAGCACCCCCGTCGCCGCGTCGCCGAACCCGCGCTCGACCCGCCGGATGACCACGGGGTCGACCGCTCCTCGGACCCCCTCGACCACGCCGACACACGGCGGCGGTCGCCCTTCGAGCGCAGCGCGCACCACCTGGAGCGCCCGGGTGTCGCGGGGGATGGACGAATGGTCGCTCACGCCGCCGACGTCGACCACCACCTCCGTGGCTCCCGGCACCTCGATCTGCGTCGCCG
>DASUUL010000162.1:0-14002 GCA_036374115.1 Acidimicrobiia bacterium
GGCCCGGATGCCGGCGCGCACCGCGCCGGCGGCGATCGCCCGCTCGAGCAGCGCGTCCGTGACCACGAACAGGCGCTCGACGACGGGGGCCCGCGCCCGGCCGGCAAGCTCCTGGGCGCGAGCCGCCCACACGAGGACTCGGTCGCGCGCCATCACCGCGGCCGCGCCGTGCAGGAACTCGAAGAACGCGTCTCCCGGATCGGCCCGTTCCAGCGCCGCCTCCGCAGCGGCGGTGAGGTCCTCGAAGGCGCGTGTGATCACCGCATCGAGCAGCGCCTCCTTCGTCGGGAAGTTCCGGTAGACGGTGCCGACGCCCACCCCCGCCTCGCGGGCGATCGCCTCGACGGGAACCTCGAGGCCGCGCGCCGAGAGGACGCGGCGGGCGCTGTCGAGCAGCGCCACACGGTTGCGGGCGGCGTCGGCGCGCCGCTGCCGCTCGTCAGTGGGAGGGCGCGGCGCTCCGGTGGGTCTCGGCGCGTCCCTGGCCGTTGACCGCGTGGGCATCGGATCGTATCCTAACCGGAATTCCTCTTCCGCTTACTTGGAGGCCGGCGATGGCGATCACCACAGCGGCCCGAGCGTCCCATCCGGTCGACTTCCCTCAGTGCTGGTACCCGATCGCGCTCTCACGCGAAGTGGCGCCCGGCACGGTCGCCGGCGCCGACTTCCTCGACGGTCGCGTCGTCTGCTACCGGGGCGAGCACGGCCGCGCGCGGGTGCTGAGCGCGTACTGCCGCCACACCGGGCTCGACCTCTGCACCGCCGACGTCATCGGCGACGAGATCCGTTGCCCCTTCCATTACTGGCAGTTCGGCGAAGACGGCCGCTGCACCAAGATCCCGGTCTCGGACCGCATTCCCGAGGACTCGTCGCTCTTCGCGTTCCCGACCGCCGAGTCGCTCGGGCTGGTCTGGGCGTTCAACGGCACCGAGCCGCTCTACGACGTTCCCAGCTTCCCCGGCATCGACAGCGACACGCTGGCGGTTCGCGCCGAGTGCCGGGGCGAGATGCACATACCGCACTGGCTCGCGACCGCGAACTCGATGGACTTCCAACACCTCGAAGTCGTCCACGGCGTGCCGAACACCGTCGACCTCGACGCGATCGAGATCACCGACACCAGCATCGAGTACGACATGGTCTGGGACGACCCCGACTTCGGCCGCATCGAGCAGCACATCAAGGACTTCGGCACCAACGTGGTGTCGATCATCGGCACGATGGCGGGCGTGCGGGTCGCCCAGTTCTTCGCCGGTCGACCGACGCCCGGCGACGGAACCGTGGGATATCTCGTCGTGAGCGTCCCCCGTGCCGAACACCAGGGCGTCACCGAGGACGCGGTCCGGGCCCAGCTGGAGATGGCGTTCGCCTACGGCAAGGGCCTGATCGACGACGACCAGCGCATCCTCCCCGGCATCCGGTTCAAGGCCGACCGCCTCGTCCCGGCCGACCGGGGCCTGAGCCGGTTCCTGCGCTACGTCGACCGCTATCCGCGCGCCCACCCCTCGGAGCGGTTCATCACCTGAGCTCCGCGGGTTCGGCGGTGGCGCGCCCGGCGCGCAGCCCCTGGGTGATGATGTCGAGGTAGCGCTCGAGCGCCGCCGGTGTCGGTCGGCCGCGCTGGTTGGCGGCGTCACCGGCGCCGACGAGCAGCGCCGGGAGGTCGTCGGCGACGACATCGCCGCGGACCGCCCCCGCGGCGATCGCGCGTCGCAACAGCACGCCCGCCGCGTCGAAGAGACGCTGCACGACCGGCGACCGCTCCGGTCGGTCGGTGCTCCTCGCCGCCGCGACCAGGACGCGGTCGCGCGCCATCACCACCCCGGCGTGGCGGACGAAGCCCAGGAAGGCGGCACCGGCATCGGGCCCCGCGGCGGCGGCCTCGGCCTCGCGGGTGAGCTCCTCGAAGCTGCGTTCGATGACGGCGTCGACGAGGGCGGTCTTGGTCGGGAAATGCCGGTAGACGGTGGCGACGCCCACCCCGGCGGCCGCGGCGACGTCGTCGACGGGCGCGTCCAGGCCGCCGGCGGCGAGGACGCGGCGAGCGGCGACGAGCACCGCCTCGCGATTGCGCAGGGCGTCGGCACGCGGCGCTCTCGCCCGGGTCGACGGGGTTGACGGGGCCACGCCCGCACTCTAGCGTAACCGATAGTCTCGGTTCCGTTTTCGAGTGAGGTGAGCGATGACGACGACCTCCGACGCCCGCACCGACCCCGCCCGGCTCGGCCAGCCCCGCACCGACCGCCCCGGCGCCGCGTTCGCGCGGCTCGCCCAGTTCGGGGCCGAGGGCTTCGACCAGTGCTGGTACCCGATCGCGCTCTCACGCGCAGTGGCGCCGGGCGCAATCGTCGGCGCCGACTTCCTCGACGGTCGCGTCGTCTGCTTCCGGGGCGAGGACGGGGTTGCGAGCGTCGTGAGCGCGTACTGCCGGCACCTGGGCACCGACCTCACCTACGGCGAGGTGATCGGCGACGAGCTCCGGTGCGGCTACCACTTCTGGTGCTACGGCCGCGACGGTCGCTGCACCAAGATCCCGGTGTCGGAGCGCATCCCCGAGGACTCGTCCCTGTTCGCGTATCCCACGGCCGAGTCGGTCGGGCTGATCTGGGCGTTCAACGGCTCCGAGCCGCTCTACGACGTCCCGCAGTTCCCGATCGGGGCGCCCGAGGATCTCGCCATCAGGACCGAGGACATCGGCGTCCTCCCCTTCCCCACCTTCATGGGCACCGCGAACTCGATGGACATGCAGCACCTCGAGGTCGTCCACGGCGTCCCCAACGAGGTCGACGTCGACACGATCGAGGTTCGCGACACCTCGATCGAGTACGACATGGTGTGGCACGAGCCCAACTTCGGGCGCGTGGAGCAACACATCAAGGACTTCGGCACGAACGTCGTCACCGTCACCGGTGATCTCGGCGGGGTCAAGGTGGGGATGTTCTTCGCGGGGCGGCCGGTGCCGGGCGACACCCCGGGGGGCTTCAACCACGGTTACGGCGTCGTGTCGGTGCCCACCGCCGAGCTCCAGCGTGTCGAGCCCGAGGTGGTGGAGGGCCAGCTCGAGATGGCCTGGACGTATTCGCGCGGCCTCATCGCCGACGACGAACGGGTGCTCAAGGGGATCCGCTTCCGCGTCGACCGCCTCGTGCCGGCCGACCGCGCGCTCTCCCGCTACTTCCGTTACGTCGACGGCTTCCCGAAGGCCCACCCCGGGGCCGCCCGCATCCGGTAGCGGACGCTCGCGGCCCGACACCTGCGCTCAGCCGCGGATCTCCTCGAGGGAACCCTCGACCGCCGCCAGCAGCCGGTCGTTCTCGGCGGCGGTGCCGACGGTGGCCCGCACCCCGAGACCGGGAAACGGGCGCAGGACGACGCCGCGGCGCTCGCACGCGGCGCCGAACCCGGTGGCGAGGTCTCCGAGCGGGAGCCACACGAAGTTGGCCTGCGAATCGGGGACGGCGATGCCGAGGTCGTTGCGACAGGCTCGAACGATCCGTTCTCGCTCGTCGACGAGTGCCTCGATCCAACCGCGGTATTCCGCCTCGGCGGCGAGGGCTGCGAGCGCGGCGGCCTGCGCCGTCGTGCTCACCGCGAACGGAAGTCGGGTCCGGCGCAGCGCGCTGATCACGTCTTCGTGACCGAACGCGTAGCCCACGCGGAGTCCCGCGAGGCCGTAGGCCTTGGAGAACGTGCGCAGGACCAGCACGTTCGCGTGGTCGCGCACGAGGTCGAGCCCGTTGCCGGTTCGATCTGCGGTCACGAACTCCACGTACGCCTCGTCGACGAGGACGAGAACGTCGTCGGGCACCCCATCGACGAGATGCCGGAGCTCGTCGTGATCGACGACCGTGCCGGTGGGGTTGTTCGGGTCGCACACCACGACCAGGCGCGTACGCCGGTTGATCGATGCGGCCATGGCGTCGAGGTCGTAGACGTGGTCGCGGAGGGGCGCGGCGCGGACCGTCGCGCCCACGTGCCGGGCCAGGACCGGGTACGCCTCGAACGAGGGCCACGACCACACCACCTCGTCACCCGGGTCGACGGCGGCCAGGAGGGCCTGCTGGCACAGCGCGACCGAACCCGCGCCCACGGCGACCTGTCCGGCTTCGAGGCCGGCACGCACCGCGAGCCGATTGCAGAGGGCCTCGCCGCCGTCGTCCGGGTACCGGTGCGCCTCGGACGCAGCGTCGGCGATCGCCTGGCGCACCGACGGTGGCGGCGCGAACGGCACCTCGTTCGACGAGAGCTTCACGGCGCCGTCGATACCGTGCTCGGCCGCGGCGGCGGCTGCGCTCCGGCCCGGCCGATAGTCGGGCATCTCCCCCACGACGGCTCGCAGCCGCACCATCGCTCGTCCTTCGTTCGGCCGCCCCGCCACCGGGTCGGCTCTTCGACGCGTTCGGGACGCTAGCCCTCGAACTCGCCGGTGAACGGGTTGAAGAACCGGCGGTCGCTCTGGACGATCTTGCCGTCCTCGACCGCGCTGAAGACGACCGTGGGGTTGAACACCCGGTCGAGGAGCGGGAGACCCGACAGCTCCGTGGTGTCGAGGGGCGGCGTGATGCCCAGCGTGTCGAAGTCGACCAGCTGGCCCATCGCCTCACGGACCGAGCCGCTGTCGATCGTCGGCAGCGTTCCCGCGACCTGCTCGAACACGTACGTGGCGAGCCAGCTGTTCACCGCACTGTCGTTGAGAGCGAGCGAGTCGTCGTAGGCCGCCATGTCCTTGCGGAACATCTTGATGCCCTTGACCTTCGTGTTCGTGAACGGCACGACGGGCCCGACGACGAGCAGGCCGTCGGCGGCGTCGCCGGCGTCGTCGAGGATCGACTCGGTGAGCAGCCCCGCCTGGGTCGACACCGGCCCGTCGAAGCCCGACTCGGCGATCTGGCGGATCAGCGTCGACTCGATCTCGCCGAGGAGGAAGGCCACCGCGCCGTCGACCGGCTCGGCCGTTCCCGTGGCGACGTAGGGGGCGAGGTCGGTCGCGTCCGGCGGCACGAGAACCTCCGGTCCCTTCTGCGCGCCCGCCAGCTCCGTGCCCTGGTCGAGGAACAGGACCGCGGCCGCGGTCGTGGCCCCGATGTCGGACACGATGTAGGAGATCTCCGTCGCTCCGTCCTCCGCGAGCACCTGGGGCAGGCCGGCGAAGATCCCCGGGATCCCCGGTGTGAGCGGGAACGCGACCGGGCTCGAGGCATCGACCGGTTGGAACACGATGTTGCCGATGCTCGGGATGCCCGCCTCCTCCAGCGCGGGGAAGATCTGGGCGCCGTTCACGGAGTTCTGGCCGAGAACGGCGACGGCGCCCTCGTCGACCGCGTCGCGCGCGCACTGCTCCGCCTTGTTCGGGTCAAGGTCGGTGTTGCAGGCGACGACGCGCAGCTTGTGGGTCTCACCGGACGCGTCTTCGAGACCGCCTGCCTTGTTGATCGCCTTCGCCCGGGCCTTGACGGCGCCGGCGAGCTCGGGGTTCTCCGAGCCCACGGCCGCGACCGCGAACTCGCCGATGGTCACGACGGTGATCGGGTCCCCGGTGAACTTCGGCTTCTCGCCCGCAGGAGCGTCCGCTCCCGCCGACGTCACCGGGATGGCGGCACCCGAGAGCGCGAGCACCAAGAGCGGGACGATACGGCGAATCGACGACACTGGGCCTCCTGAGTGGCGGATCATCGGCAGCAGAGCTCGAGGCGACGCATCAGTCGGGGATCCGGCCGTCCATGAGGATCGCCTCGGCCGGATCGAGGGCGTCCCACCCGTCGCGGTAGGCGAAGTCGCCCCCGCGCTGGCGCTCGGTGAGCGCACGCCGCAACGAGCGGTACCGCGTGCCGGCGGCGTCGGCCGGAACCGACTTGTCGGCGCGGTGCTCGTCGTCGCGGTAACGCGGCGCCTGGAGGCGGAAGATCCGCTCGTCCTGGCGCACCACCAACTGCATCGAGATGATCGGTGCGAGCTTGCGATACACCCAGGGTCCGCCGATGATCCGGATCGCAGACGTAGTCCGCGTCGTGGTCGGCGTCTCGGGCGTGTTGCACATCGCCAGGCAGAACCCCCAACCCGGGGGCGTGTTCCACGCGATGCCGTAGGCCACGCCGCTCCGGATGTGGCAATAGAACGTCTGGGCGATGTCCTGGCGATCGGGGTTCCCCATCACGCGCGCGAGCAGCTTCGGCGGCCGTCGGTCGCGTGAGACGCGGCGCATCACGAGCACCTCGTCGGTGTGCTCGACGGTGATCTCCTCGATTCCGCCGAAGGGGTCGCCGAAGATGGCGCCGTGGACGAAGTCGAGGTGCGTCAGGTCGAGCAGGTTCTCGACGACCAGCTCCTGGGGGGCGGAGTAGTGGAACCCGCCGGCGGCGGGCGGCACGCCTTCGGGCTCGAGGAACGGGATGTCGGGCACGAGCGCGGCATCCGCGGCGGCGGGATCTCCCCACCAGAGCCACACGATGCCGTAGCGGACGACCACCGGGTACTGCGGGATCGTGAAACGCGCCGGGGGCGCGACCCCCGGCCCGAGCGAGGGGATCTTCACGACGACGCCGTCGCCGCCGTAGCACCAGCCGTGGTACGGGCACTGCAGCACGCCGTCGACGACGCGACCGGCGGAGAGCGGCGCCCGCCGGTGCGCGCACCGATCCTCCAGCGCCCGGATCACCTCGTGGTCGTCACGCCAGAGCACGATCGGCGTCGAGTCGATCATTCGAGCGAGCGGCTTGCCCCGGCGCACCGCCGCGGCGTGGGCGATGCCGTACCAGGCGTCGCGCAGGACGACGGCGCCGGGGCGGTAGCCTGTCCGGGTCGCCGGTCCCTCCGCAATGGTGGCGAGCTCGCTCACGGGACCTCCCCTCTCCCCCTCCCGCGCTGCGCGTCCGCGGGGCCTTGCCGCGCGCGCCCAACTCTCATACGCTTACGCGCGTATGTCAATACCGAAGACGGCTGCCCGTCGGCCCGGCCGGCGGCCCGACGAGCGCCTGAGCGAGGCCGTCATCGACGCCACCCTGGCCCTCCTCGCCGAGCAGGGCTACGACGGCCTGAGCATCGAGGCCATCGCCCGCCGGGCCGGCGTCAGCCGGCCCACGATCTACAAGCGGTGGCGCTCGCTCTCGGACCTCGTGCTCGACGCGGCGCGCCGCTCGCGCGACCTCGGTCCCGTGTTCCCCGAAGGGGTGGTGGCGGTCCCCGACACGGGCACGCTGCGCGGCGACCTGCTCGCGATCGCGCGCGACGGCGTCGAGCTCCTGGGCACACCGGAGCGTCAGGACTTCTTCAACGGGCTCTTCGCCGGGATCGCGGCCGACCCCTCGCTCGGACCGACGTACCGGGAGAGGTTCCTCGATCCCGACTACTACCGCCTGCAGGTCATCTTCGAGCGCGCCCGGGCACGCGGCGAGCTGCGTGACGACCTCGACCCCGGCATCGGTCTCGAGATGCTGGTCGCGTTCGGCTTCTACCGGATGCGGATCGTGCGCGACCCCCTCACCGACGAGGTGCTCGAGCGCGTCATCGGGGTCATCGTCCGAGGCCTCGCCGGGCCTCCTGGGGGACCGGGGGCGGGCCGTGCCACCGGTGGTTGACGAGCACGGGCGCCCGCGACACTGTCAAGGATCTCACGACCGGACGGTCGGTCCGTTGGTGAGCACGAGCGATGGGGGAGTCACGTGCGGTTGAGCTTGGCCTTCAGCGGGTTCGGTCCTCTCACGGGCACGGTCGAGGCGGTGCAGGTGGCCGAGGACGTCGGGTTCGACGGGGTGTGGTCGGCCGAGCACCTCGGGTTCCACGACGCCGTCGTCCCGAGCACCCTGTACCTCGAGGCCACCGAGCGGGTCGAGATCGGCCTGGTCGGCCTATCGGCGGCGAGCCGGCACCCCGGCGCGCTGGCGATGGAGCTGGCGTCGCTGTGCGAGCTCGGCCCCGATCGGATCCGCGTGCAGGTGGGCGTGGGCGACCCGGGTCTGGTGGCCAAGCTCGGCGGCACCACCGAGCAGCCCCTCACGCGGACCCGGCAGCTCGTCGACGCGCTCCGCGAGGCGCTGTCGGGCAAGGAGCTCAACCGCGACCTCCTCCCGGGTGCGTTCAAGAACTTCAAGCTCAACGCCTATGCGGGCCCACCCCCACCCATCGACATCATGGCCATCCGCCCCGGGATGCTGCGGCTCGCCGCCCGATACGCCGACGGCGTATCGCTCTCCGTCTCGGCGTCGCGCACGTACCTCCGCGAGACCGTGCGGCTCATCGAGGACGAGCTCGCCGCCGCGGGACGCGACCGCTCGGAGTTCCGGATCACCGCGCTCGCCTTCGGCCTCATCGCTCCCGGCATCGACCAGATCCTCGCCGGGATGGGCGCGATGCTCGCCACGTTCCCGCCGGAACCGATGGAGACGCTCGCCACCGGCGCTCTCGACGGGGCGCGCTACGTCGAGCTCCACACCTCCGGCCAGACGCTCGAGGCGGCACGCATGTTGACGCCCGACGTCCTGCGCGAGCTCACGCTCGCGGCCGAGCCCGACGGCGTCGGCGCCGCACTGGCGAGCTTCGCCGACACCGGCATCGACGAGCTCGGCGTGATGCCCATGGGACCGCCCGAGATGCTCGTGGACACGATCAAGCTGCTCGCCGCCTCACGACCCGCCTGACCTGATCCGACCGACCCGCGCACGCGGGCACGAGTGGAGGGACACGACACCTCATGACCACGACGAAGACCGACGAATCGACGATCCTCGAGCTCCACCACGGCTTCGTCGACGCGAACAAGACGGGCGACACCAGCTACCTCCGGGCCCACATGGCACCCGGGCCCGAAGGCTTCCGCTGGTACAACCTCAACAAGAGCGTGTACGTCGGGATGGAGCACATCATCCGGTTGTGGGACTTCCTCGTCGCGCTCGGCGGGCAGGCGACCATCCCGATCAGAGAGGAGCAGGTCCACGTCAACGGCGACGTCGCCTTCGTGACCTACATCATGCAGTTCGACGCCGACTTCGGCGCCATGGGCAAGGTCTCCCAGAGCGCTCGTTCCACCGAGATCTGGGAGCGCCAGGACGGCGAGTGGAAGATGGTCCACTTCCATTGCTCCGAGCACGAGCCGGGCGGCTGGGAGGGTGGCCTGTGAGCGCAACCACCGACCTGAGCACCGACGAGACCGCGGTCCTCGAGCTGCACCGCCGGTTCGTGGCCGCCAACCAGGCGATCGACGTCGGGTGGCTCCGGGCCAACCTCGCTCCCGGCCCCGACGCACTCGTGTGGTTCAACCTCAACAAGAGCGACTACATCGGCGTCGACCACATCTGCCGCCTCTGGGAGTTCCTCGCCGCGGTCGCGGGCGGCGCCGAGCAGCACGTCACCGACGAGGATGCCCACGTCCACGTCGTCGGCGACGTCGCCTGGGTCGACTCGCACATCCGGATCCGCGCAGACTTCGGCGTGATGGGCCGGGTCGATCAGTCGTCCCGGGCAACCGAGATCTGGCAGCGCACGAACGGCGGGTGGAAGATGCGCCACTTCCACTGCTCCGAGCACGAGCCCGGCGGATGGGAGGGCGGACGATGACCGCATCGGCGGTGCAGGTGGACGGGCGGGCCGGAACGGTCGTGGCATACGACCATGCGGGCGGAAACGCCCCCGCGGTCGTCCTCGTCCACGGCATCAACATGGACGCGAGCGTCTGGTCGGGTGTCGTCGAGCGGCTGGCGCCCGACCGCCGCGTCGTCACGATCGACCTGCGGGGGCACGGTGCGGCGGCGATGACCGGCCCCTACGACGCCGACGGGTACGCCGACGACGTCATCGCCGCGATGGACGCCCTCGGCATCGACCGCGCACATCTCGTCGGGACGTCGTTCGGTGGTGCCGTCGTGTGCACGGTCGCGGCACGCCTGCCCGAACGGGTGGCGTCGGTCACCGCCATCGGGAGCGCGGTGAGCGTCGCCGGTGCGATCGACGTCGAGGCCGGCATCGCCGCCCTGCGTGCGGCCGGGGCGCGCGAGTTCTTCGGAGGCTTCATGCCCCAGGCGAGCTTCGCCCCGGGCACCGACCCGGCCTTGATCGAACGGGCCGTCGAGATCGCCGCGTCGCGTGACGTCGACGTGATCGCCGACATCGTGCGCGCCGCCTTCACCGCCGATGCGAGCGTGGCCGTCGCCGGCGTGCGCGCCCCGGCCCTGGTCGTGACCGGGGAACACGACATGACCTGCCCGGTGCCCGCCGGCGAGCAGCTCGCGAGCGCGCTGGGCGTGGAGCTCACCGTGCTCCCCGGCCGCGGGCACATGGCGATGATGGAAGACCCCGACAGCGTGGTTGCCGTTCTTCGCCCGCACCTCGCCGCCGGCGACGCCCGATGAGCGCGCCCACCGTGAACGTGTCCGACTCCGACGTCGACGCCTACGAGCGCGACGGGGCCGTCTGCCTGCGAGGCGCTTTTCCCGCCGAGTGGGTGGCGCGCATGCAGGCCGCCGTCGACCGGATCATGGAGGAGCCCGGCCCGTACTCGCGACAGGCCGGGAACCAGGACGGACGCTTCCACAACGATTTCTTCATGTCGGACCGCGATGCCGACTTCCGGTCGTTCGCACTCGAGTCGCCGGCGGCGGCGATCGCCCGGCGCGCGATGCGATCCGCGCGGGTGACGTTCTTCTTCGACCACCTGCTCGTGAAGCAGCCCCGGGCGGAGCAGCCCACGCCGTGGCACCACGACCTGCCGTACTGGCCGGTGGCCGGCGACCAGATCTGCTCGGTCTGGCTCGCGCTCGACCCGGTCGACCGGTCGACCGGCGCGATCGAGTACGTGGCCGGCTCGCACCGGTGGGGCCGGCGCTTCCAACCCGAGACCTTCATCCGGGATCGACCGTTCGACGACCAGGGTCTCGAGCCGCCGCCCGACATCGACGCCCACCGCGACGAGTACCGCATCCTGTCGTGGGACCTCGAGCCCGGCGATTGCCTGGTGCACCACGCCCTCACGGTCCACGGTGCGCCCGGGAACGTCGCCCCCGACCGGCGCCGGCGGGGGCTCTCGACGCGCTGGTGTGGAGACGACGCCGTGTACGAGCCGCACGAGGGGACCTTCCGCCTCGTTCGCGACCCCGGCTTGGCGCCCGGCGACCCGATGGAGTGCGAGCTGTTCCCGATGGTGATCCCCCGGTCGTGACGCTCGTCCTGCGCGGCGCCACGCTGATCGACGGTACCGGGGCCGATCCGCGCCCGGACGCGACCGTGGTCGCCGACGCCGGCCGGATCACGGCGATCGACGAGCTCGGTGCCCCCGCGCCCGGAGCGGAGGGGACCGAGCTCCTCGACCTCGAGGGATGCACCCTCCTCCCCGGCCTCATCGACGCGCACACGCACCTCGGGATCGCCTTCGAGCTCCAGCACCACGGCCAGGCCGGGCACCTCCCGGCCGCCGAGGTCGCGGCGCGCATCTTCCGCGTGTGCCGGTCGACGCTCATGGCGGGGTTCACGACGTGTCGCGACCTCGGCGGCCTCGACGGCGGCATCGTGCGCGCCATCGACGCCGGCCTGGTCGAGGGACCGCGCATCCTGCCGTCGGGCCCCGCGATCGCCCAGGACGGGGGGCACGCGAGCTTCATGGCCCCGTTCTCGGACTGCTGGTGCCCGCTCGCGATCCCCGGGCTGGTCGAAGGTGTCGCCGTCGCCAACGGACCCGACGAGGTGCGGCTCGCGGCGCGGCGGGCGTTGCGGCGGGGCGCGACCCAGGTCAAGGTGATGGTGAGCGGCGGCGTCATCTCGCTCACGGACGAGATCGACCACACCCAGCTCACCGTCGAGGAGCTGCGCGCCGCCGTCGTCGAGGCCGAGGCCCGCAACACCTACGTCACCGCCCACGCCCACAACGTGCGGGGCATCCACAACGGCCTCGCGGCCGGAGTTCGCTGCTTCGAGCACGGAAGCTGGCTCGACGAGGAGACCGCTTCGGCCGTCGCCTCGGCGGGAGCGGCCCTCGTGCCGACGCTGACGGTGATGGAGGTGATGGCGTCGGAGCACGAGCGGTGGGGCCTGCCACCGAGCGTCGCCGCCCGCGTCGGGCAGGTGGGCGACGACGCCGCCCGCGCGGTCAAGATCGCGCGCGACGCCGGCGTGACGATGGGTTCCGGCTCCGACCTCCTCGGCCCCGATCAAGACCGGCGAGGTCTCGAGCTCGCGCTCCGGGCCCGGATCGAGGGCCCGATGGCGGCGATCGTGGCCGCGACCACCACGAACGCGCGCATTCTCCGGGTATCGGATCGGCTCGGTTCGGTGGAGCCGGGGAAGACGGCCGATCTCGTGGCCGTCGGGGGCGACCCGCTCGCGGAGCCGACGCTCTTCGACGACCCCGGCCGCGTCGTGCTCGTGGTGAAGGACGGCGTCGTGAAGAAGAACCTGCTCGCGGCGCGCTAGCCGCGAGCGGCGTCGGCCGCTTCGCGTGCCTTCGCCTCGTCGCGCAGGCGCCGGTACTCCGACCCCAGGGCAACCGCGCGGACCTGCTTGGAGTCGGTCGGCTGATGGCCGACCGCGTGGGGCGGCCCCGGGATCTCCACCACGGTGTTGGTGAGGCGCCCCAACCCGCCGACCTCCACCTCCACGACGTCGCCGGGCTGCATCGGGCGCGAGAAGGCCGGGGTGCCGGTGAGCACGACGTCGCCGGGCAGCAACGTGATGTGGCGGCAGAGGTCGGCGAGCAGGTAGTCGATCCCGAAGGTCATCTCGCTCACGGGCGCGTCCTGGACGACGTCGCCGTTCACGTAGGTGCGCAGCGTCGACTCGCGCACGTCGACGCCCCGGACGATCCCGGGCCCGATGGGGCAGAAGCCGTCCATCCCCTTCACTCGCAGCATCGATCCGGCATCCGTCTCGCGGAAGTCGTGCAGACCCACGTCGTTCGCCGGCGCGAACCCGGCGAGGTGATCCCAGACCGCGTCGGGCGCGACGTTGCGCATCGGGAGCCCCACGATGGCGGCGATCTCGCCCTCGTAGTTGAGGTACTGCGTGCCGGCCGGTCGCGGCAGCGTGCCCCGGTGCGCGTTGAGAGCCGTCAGCGGCTTCTGGAAGTACGTCGGGGTGTCGATTCCCGGGTTCTGGAACTCGTCGAGGCGGGACTGGAAGTTCAGGTGGACACACAGGATCTTGCCGGGGTCGCACGGCGCCAGGTACGTGGCGTCGGCCTCGGCGATCCTGCGACCGTCGCCGAGGATCAGCTCGGCGCCCTCGGGCCGGACCCAGTGCGCCAGCCCCTCGTGGAGGACGCGGCGCCGTTCCTCACGGGGGCCGTCCAGGACGCTCGTCATCGTGACCCTCCTCCGGCCTTCGATCCGCCTGCGTGTCACTCGGAGATCGGTATGGCCGTGCCCCCGGTGACCGAGAACGCCGCCGCGAACACGTAGCCCCGCCCCACCGCACGGGGCGAGAGCAGGTCGAGCTCCTCGAACTCCGACATGCCCAGCTCGATCGTCGCGTCCCCGGAGTACACGCGCCCCAGCTCGAAGTCGCTGATGGTCCCCCGCGAGAGCTCGTGCACCGCCGGCGGGCCGCCGTCGATCGACGGCCAGAGGCGGGTGTGGACCAGCGGGGTCGCGATCCCCGGCGGGTAGAGCTTGTCGTGCTCGTCGGTGAGCGTGACCGCCGCGCTGCACAGGCGCCGGCCCTGCGACGACACGTGCGCGGCGAAGCGGCTCCCCGCTTCCTTGCGTACGCCCCCCCGGCCCAGCTCCACCGGCCGGGTCATCGCGATGGTCCCGAGCTTCTTCGGGAAGCCCTGGATCAGCCCGCGCACGAGCGAGAGGTCGTTGTCGACCCAGATGAAGGGGACCCGGCCGGCGGGCTTGCCCGCGTAGGTGCCGTACAGCACGACATAGGCCTCCTTGTACTGACCGCGGCCCGGGTCGTCGCGGATACGGGGATCGGCGTCGGACGCGGAGCACCAGTCGGCGAACACGAACGAGGCCGAGCCGTCGCCCTTCGGCTCCATCCCGGGCGGGAGCAGGCCCGCGACGACGTCGGGGTCAGCGGA